>JANYGY010000100.1 GCA_025362255.1 Planctomycetales bacterium | reverse complement strand
CTCGGCCACGGATCATGGTTTCGACACCAGATTGTTCGATGCTCATCGCACCGACATCGCGGCCACTCTTTTGCACCGCCATCATCAACATGTCGATGGTGAGCCCCTGCTCTTCCAGGCGGGTTGGATCAACCTCGATCTGGTATTCGCGGACTACGCCACCGACCGGCGCGACCTCCGCCACTCCGGATACGGCTTGAAGAGCGGGGATGACTAGTTGATCCATCAGGAAGCGTTTGCGCTCGGGATCAGCGGATCCGGCGAGGGTAAACGCCAGAATCTGACCCATCGCAGTGGCGTCGGGACCAAGACGCACATTCACCCCTGGCGGCAGATCGCTCTGCAACCGCGTGACCCGTTCCAGGGTCAGCGTGCGGCAAGTGTAGAGATTTCGCCGTTCATCGAAGATGACATAGACGTAACTGCCGCCAGCCAGCGACATGCCGCGCACTGCAGTGACGCCAGGCAATCCCTGGAGCCCGCGCGCCAGCCGTCTGGTTACCTGCTCATCGATGTCCTCGGGACTCTTGCCAGCCCATTCGGCCCAGACGATGACCTGATTGTCTGAGAGATCAGGGATCGCATCGACGGGCACGTGGCGCCACGCCCAGAGTCCTGCTCCGGCAAACAGCAGGGTGACGGCTAAGGTGAGAAAAGCATGACGGATGGCGAAAGAGATCATGCCGGGGCCTCAGTGCTGATGCCCAGCTGCCAGAACGGCAGCTGGAACGGCAGCACCAGAAATTGCACCTTCGGGAAATAGCAAAGACGGTGACCCCGCCAACTGGGCTTGGGCATCGATCAGGAACAGTCCTTTGGTGGCGACTTCATCGCCCTCTTTCAGACCCGCTCGGACGACGAAACGATCATTACCTGATTCGTCCTCCAGGCGTGGCCCAAGGGCGACCGTGACCGGCTCAAAGAGGACCGTGCCATCATTCTTCCTCTTCGCGACGCGCCACGCGATGGAGCGCACCCCGGTCGACAGGATCGCGTCCTTTGGAACCAGTGGGAAGGACCCCCACGTCGTCTTGTCTGCGGGATCAGCGGCTTCGATGTTCGGCCCGAGAACGCCTTGGAACCGGGCACGCACCAGCGAGCCAGGCAACAGACGGCGACGGCCATCCGTCAGATAGATGCGAACTTCACGGGCACGGATCTTGGAATTGATCTCGTTGGCCACGCGTCCAATCACGGCGATAATGTCAGGTAGTTCACCAAGGTCGTCTGAGGCCAAACGCACGGCTTGGCCTTCACGCAGGAAATGAGCACGCGGCTCCGGCACGTGGACGACCAGCGTCAGGCGTTGGGCATCGACCAGTTTCAGTAACGGCATATCGGCAGTGACCTCCGTGCCGACCATCAAAGTTTTGTTGACCATGTCCTGATCGCCCAGCCACGCCTGACCGGCTTCCGGACTGCGGATCGTAACGGTATCGGATGGAGTTCTTCCCGCAGCAATATCAGCCGCGACATGGCTGAGATTCCACCGTGCGAAGCGTTGGGTGATGGCTTGGGCCAACTCCCGTTGCCCGCCCTTCAAAGCAGCGGCCAGTTCATTCTGTGCTTGAAACGCCTCGGGGCTGTAGAGATCGACCACCGGCTCACCTGAGGCTACATCTTGGCAGCAGCCAAAGGTCGCAGGATGGCGCTTAACGATGCGGCCCGCAATGCGGGCAATGACGGTCTGCGAAAACCGCTCGTCGTATTCCGCGGCGCCGTACGCCCGCACCACCACGGTGGCTGGACCTGCTTCGATGCGGGTGGTCGCAACCCCCATGCGCTTTTGCTGCTCCGTGGTCAATGAGCCAGCAGACACGCGTTCCAAGTGCATGCCGCAAACCGGGCAGACCCCGGGTTTGGTGCCGATGAAATCCATCATCGGACAGGCCCATCGCTCGTCGGTCTGGTGATCCGACGGTTGGTGATCCTGCGTCATGAAAAAGCGTTCAGTCGGGATCACCACAATCAGGAGAGATCCTATCGTAATGCCCGCTACGGCAGACATCCAGCCGCGCCAACGTCCTGGTATCATGGTCATTTCTCCTCCACGACCTGGTTAGCGAGTGCCGAAGGGCCATAGGTGTCCGGTTCCTTGGCAAAGCGCGCGGGGCAGGCCTTGCAACCAAATCCGATTACCTTTCCGTGGTAGAGAGCGGTAGGTAATGCTGGATTCACTGGCATGCCACAGATGGCGCAAATGGTGTTGACCGGTGCGGTGGATGTTGAGGTGGCCGACATGGGCGGTGATATCGTCGAGGACACAGGTGTGGACACAGGTGTAGACACCGGGGGTGCCATGCCGCTCATCTCGGTGGTCGCCGCTGCCGGTGCGCTGGTCATGCTGGTCGTGTGCTGCGACCCGGTAGATCCCTCATACGGCTGATGGCGGCTGGTACGGATGATCGTGGTAATCAGGGCACCAAGGAGGAAACAGGCGATGAAGATGACGAGGTGACGGGTCATGGGCGATCAATCGTAGAAGCGGAAAGTGCAGGAGGGGGTGCGACTGAGGTAGATCTGACGTCTGGTAGAATTGGTGGCGCCAGGCGCCAGAGATCAGCCATAGCCAACGCATTAGTCAATTCGGCATCGATCATCTGCTGCTGGGCAGCAGTAATGCGGTCGAACAGATCCATCACCTGCACCAGTGAGCCGCTGGCCATCTGCTGGGGGATGCCGACCTGCTGGGTGATGGCGTCCATCTCGGTGCGGGTGCGCTCGGCCAAGGCGCCCGCAACTTTCCGCGCGCGCTCCGCCTGGACCTGTGCCCGGGTCGCTCGTTCGATCTGACTGCGGGTCATCCAGCGACTCCCGTTGACCTCATGCGTCGCCGCGCGGGCCCGGGCACGCGCGGCATCGGCCGAGGCCTCGTAGGCTGCGCGATATAGCGGCAATGACATGGTAAACGATAGCCGGACTCGGTCATCCTGGTCAGGCATGCCTGCTCGCTCACGCTCCCAGCCGACGCCGACGCTGGTCTCGGGATTGCCTCTGGCTTCGGCGCCGCGTTCTTCCGCCGCGGCAGCGGCTTGAGCTGCCGTTGCGCGCAGGCCCAGGGGTGTCACAGCCACATCTATTCCGTTGAGCTGCGGATAGGCTACTGAGGGCAATGGATCGGTCGACGCCATCCCGAGACGTCCCCGGACTTCGGCATCGGCATCGGCAACCTGCCGCTCGGCATCTGAAATCTGCAAAGCAAGTTCCTGCGCCCTGGTATCGAGTGCGACAGCGGCGCCCACTGGCGCAGCACCGCTGGCAAGTTGCCCGTGCACGATGTCCTTGAGCACCTGAATGCGCAGTTCAGCTTCATGACGCAGAATAATGGTAGCACGCCAAGCCTGTGCTTCTGACAAGGCCGAGGCAACTCGCGCAGCTTCCTCACCAATGGTTTCTGAGAGATCAGCCTCACCCATGCGCGTCGCCGCCGTTGCATTCAGTCGCGCGGCATCTCGTTCACCCCAGCGCGGAAGCGGTTGTTCTAAAAATGCTCCGTACATCGGGCAGGCACTGCCCGAGCGCGGACTAGCCCGACCAATATCAACGCCGATCTTTGGATCAGGCAATACGCCAGCAGCCTCGCCACCGCGCCGAGCAGCCGACAAACGAGCACGTGCTGCAGCCACCCGAGGCGATTGCGCGAGGGCGGTTAGAAAATCTTCGGGTGCTATCGGCATCATGCCGCTTCCAGCAACTGTGCCCGCCATGGGCTCAGCACCCACGGCGACACCAGCCAGAACCAACACCAGCACCAAGCCGAGTGGCCATGATGCTGACTTCATTACTTGCAGCAGCCCATGCCCATGCCCGTGCCCATGCCGGTTTTGGCGGCGGGATCAGCTTTTCGCGCTGCCGACTTTCCTCCTGTCGGTGACAGGGCCGCCACTTGCTTGTTCATATCAGCGAGAAATTTAGCCGAATCCTTTTCAAATGACTTCGTGCATCCGCCGCAGCAGAATTTGATCTCCTGGCCGTCATAGATCTTGACGACGGGGTCGCCCATCTCCCCAAGTGTGGCACCCGACACGAGACAGGTCTTCAGTGGATATGGCTTCGGGATGGTCTGCGCGACCGGGGTATCGGCGGCCTGAAGGGCACCGGCCAGAAAAAGTGAGAGAGCAGCGGCAGTGAGAGTGAAACGCATGATTAATGTTCCTTATACCTATAAAGGTCGTTCCCCTCTCACCTGTCTCACAAAATTTTACTATGTACGATATCCACCCACCGGAATAAATTGAGTTAGAAGCCCGCCGGAAAATAAGGCAACACGACTGGCGAAGTGGATCGGAGGGTAGGCATAGTCCGACAACGCCAGATATGCGGTGCGAGACCGGGCAAGCAGTCCGAATCTACTGAATTGGAAAGTCGAATCTAGTTCTCTCATCACGGGTCACATGGTGACCCACTTGTCACAGGAAACGGCTTCTACCTCCGTTACGTGAACTATTTTTTTCTCTGACTGATTTTCACGAGGTCGTCAAGGGCCTCGCGATAGCGAGCAACGGCTTTAAACCACTGCCAAAGCGGCGTATCGCATCCGCATGAGTTCGTAGTTCGCCATAGGGCAGGTAGCGCATCTGGAGACATTCGGTCCGACGAAAGGCAGGGCGAGCCAACTGTTGCCGGACATCGTTTTCGCGCGCATCCGGGGCGACAAGAAAGAGGCCCTGAGTCATACCAGGTGCTACGCCCATGGCCAAGTCGAGCAGGCGCACGATTCCCGAATAAATCGAGGTTGTGTGCTCGACCTCGAAAGCCGCAGTTATTTGACCAGCAGAATTGAGCCACAAGACATCTATAAGTCGCACCGCATCAGCCCCAGGTTGAGCTAATATTTCGTTGCTGAGATCCACTAAGCAGCCTTCGCCAAGCAGACCGGATCCGAGGCGTCGCGTGCGATCGTTGATTGCGATATGCACCTGGAATCCCAAGTCATGGCCAATATCGCGTAACAGCCCCTGTATTGCAGAGTGCGTGTCCGCATCGCTGGCCGTCCTGCGTCGGAATTTAGCCTGAGCAGCCGCCTCGGTGGCGACGCACCTCAGATCCTGCTCCCATGCCTCTGAAAATCCACCCTGCGGGATGGGGAGGAGTTGGGTTCCCACATCATATAAAAACCCAGCGATCGCCCCAAGGTCATTGGAAAGTTGGTCCCGGTGGAGCTCAGTGATGCGCAGCAGGCTGGCACGCATCGCCAAGTAATCGCTCCAGCGACCGAGTTTGGTTTTGGCCCCCGTCAAGGCATTGAAACCCTTAAGGATCGAAGTGTTTGACGGCGCCACCAGCGTGGGATGCAGGAAGTAGAGCAGATTTGCCACCGCCGGTCCAAGACCCTTAATCTTCAACGCATCCAAATCGTGGACGGCGGCGACAACCTCGTCAGCTTTACTGCAGCATAGGCAAGACGACAAGAAGCGAGCGAAAGCTCGTTGATTGATCGGCGACTCGTAAATATCAGGTATGCGCAGCTTGGGTTTCCATAAGAAGGCATGATCCGCACCTTTAAATATCTGCCGCTGTTCAGCAATCGAGTGCACCACCGTTTCCAGGGAACTGCCGCGATACGTTGTTCCAAAGGTTCCAGCCTCCATTTCCGCAACAACCGCTTGAATACCACGGCGAATCGAGCGGAAATTCTTGAGGCGTTCTTCCCACAAGAACCAGGTCTGGTACGTGCCTAGAGGATGTGCCCGCCAAGCAGTAAGTAGTTTATCTATTACCTCATCAGAAAGCATTGCCAAGGATGAGCCTATCTGATGTCACTTGCAAGGGGGGGGGGGACTACTAGGGCGACCGAGCACACCCTGGCTCTGAAAAGCAGCTCTAAAACCTTTAGCCATTCCCAGACCGTGGTTGACCCGAGGGCGGGACTGGCCGACGAAGGTACCTAAGAAGAACAACTCTAGTACAGTGAGCTCCATAGCATACAGCAGCATCAAGTGCTATATAATAGCCATTAGTCCATGTGAAGACCGGGCTGATCAAGATCAGGCGAATGAGCAATTGGCGTGTTAGGTTAAGAATCTTGAATTTAAAATTGCCATGTTCTGAAAGAAAGCAGGTAATCAATAATCCGCAGGATGACCAATCGAAGGAGTGCTGCCAGACGCCTCAATGAGGTGCCACCCACCTATATCAGCGGTTAATCGATCGGCTTGAGGCGGGCCCCAGGTATCAGGCTGATATTCATTCACCGGAGAAGTTAGCCCGAGAATGGGTTGAAAAACCTCCCAGGCGGATTCAACACTATCCTGGCCCGTGAAGAGCGTACCCACTCCGACCATCGCATCGCTCAACAGACGCTCGTACGCATCCATAGAATCCATATAGGGTTGGTTGAGCATGGTGAATTTGGTCGAGTCTCCGTTCATTAATTCCCCCGGATGCTTCACTTGAGCACCAATGGTAATCGACACGTCAGGACTTAGGCGAAAGTGTACATAGTTTGATTTTCCCGGTCTGAATTCGTTAAGCGCAGTTGGCTTGAGTCGTACAAGAGCCTCGGTCACCGTAACCGGCAAGCACTTCCCAGTTCGAATGAAAATAGGCACTCCATCCCATCGAGGCGAATCGATGTGAAACCGTATGGCAGCGTAGGTTTCAACCAGGGAGTCGGTGGGAACGCCTGACACCTCGCGATAACCGTGGTACTGTCCACGAACAACGTCATCAGAGGTAAGCGGACGCATCATTTTAAATACTTTTGCCTGTTCGTCCCGAATCGATTCACGGGAGGTCGCCGACGGCGATTCCATCGTAAGAAATCCGAGGACTTGCAGCAGGTGATTCTGAATCACATCACGAATGGCTCCGCATTCATTATAAGAGCCACCCCGACCATCAATGCCGAAACTCTCAGCCATCGTTATTTGTATGCTCTCAATGTACTCGTGATTCCATATAGGCTCAAGAAATGTGTTTGCGAATCGAAAAACCAAAAGATTTTGTACTGATTCCTTTCCGATAAAATGGTCGATGCGGAAAACCGAGGCCTCGTCTACGACAGTATGAAGCAAGGCGCTGAGCGCTTTGGCGGACGAGAGGTCAAGACCAAATGGTTTTTCGATGACGATGCGTGATCCACGTGCGCAGCCTGACTTACCAAGCCCCTCGATGACCTGAGTATACACACTGGGTGGGATGGCAAAGTAATGCAACGGATGCACCGAATCACCTAACATGCTGCGGAGTGTTGCGTGAGTTGTCTCTGCGCCGTAATCACCACTCAGGTACTGAAGGCGCTCAGCGAGCCTTGTGAAAACACTCTCATCAAATCCAGCTATCTTTTCAACGCTTTCTCGGACCCGTGCACGGAACCGGTCGATAGTCCAATTTGATCGAGCTACACCAATCACGGGCACTTTAAGTCGACCTCGACGCTCCATGGCGTAGAGCGCCGGGAATATCTTCTTGGCAACCAAGGCGCCGGTAGCACCAAAGAAAACAAGACTATCTGATTTCGGTTCCGTCATAAATTCATTCTATTTCGAAATGTTTTGAGATGTCGGCGGATAGCACATAAGTAATATTATTGCTGTCCGCCAACCGTTACATATTTTCATAAAGCTATGTGGTGAGAGATAAAACGTTGATTTGTGTGCCTTTCCTAAGCGGGAAGTAGTCATGGACGCCTCCTTGAAATGCATCAAAAATAACTTTGCAGTCATTTATGATCTCACCGGAAGTCATGTGACGCAGGTGAGGGTTCACGGGATTCGGCTGTGGGCCACGTTCCAAGTGGTGGCAAGGACAAGCTAAAAAGTAATCTGAGTGCGACCGGCACAGGGATGTTGAGATGCCAGCCAGTTGTTTTCGCCTGATAGATTGAAGTACTTGCATTGACGTCATTCATTCGGTGAAGTCCGGAGCTGATTGAATTCTAACGATCACCATGCCTGTTCCCGGATCTACAAATTTCACATTTGCGGCATACCGAGTCACAGATTGATTCGCCGCAATCGGAGCGCATTGCTGATCACCGACACCGAGCTCAAACTCATAGCCGCCCCTGCAATCATCGGGCTGAGCAGCAGGCCGAAGAACGGA
>JANYGY010000094.1 GCA_025362255.1 Planctomycetales bacterium | reverse complement strand
GCCCGCGCTCCACGCCGCGGGGCCGAGTTTGGCCTTCACCTGCGGAAATTGCACTTCGAGCAGATCCTTGGCCAACGCCTTGGCCTGCTCGATCCGCGCCGGATCCGTGCTCCCGGCGTCGAACAGATGGCCCAACAGCTCGATCTGCATGAAGAACCGGCTCTCGGGTTCTTTGGTCAAGGCCACCGCCTTGGCATGGAAATCGGCCGCTTCGGCGTATTGCCCGGTGAAACCATAGAGGCCAGACAGCTCGCGGTAATTCGCGGTATCGGTGTCGCCCCGCGCCAGCAGATCCTGCATCGTCTTGATGCCACGCTGATAGGTCTGGAAATGCCAGTCCTTCTGCACTTCGATCATGGTCTTGGCGTAGTCCGGCTCAGCGAAGATGCGCCAGCTCAGACGCCACGAGGAGCGGGTGTTTTCGCCGCTGAAACGCAGCAGCAGGCCCAGGCCGTTGGGGTCGAAGGTCTCGCTCGCGCCAAACGATTTGTAGGCCAATTCAAGCGCCTTCGGCAATTCGGCATCGACGAATTCCAGGGCTGGTCCTGTCTGCAGCACGAACACGTGCCACTTGCCGTCGTCTTGTTTCTCGGCCCATGAATTCGCGGCATGACTGGGCAGCGCCAGCACGATCGCCGTGCGCCCCTGCTTTTCCGCGATGGTCTGATACAGCTCGGCGAGGTCATCGCAGTCGCCATGCACCACGCCACCAGTTGCCGTCGACAGGGTCTGGGCAGCGGTCTGGTGGATGTCGCCCTTGATCTGCTTATTGCCGATGAGCAGCGGAAAGCGGCTGTCAGGGCTGTCGTAGGTGTACGACAGGATGTATTCGCCGATCAGATCGAGATGCGCGGCGTCAGGCAGCTGAGCGGCGGCTTCACGCAGGAAGCGATCGGAATCGGTAGGCGTTCCTGCAGGCGCCGCAAGCCAGCCGCCGGTGGTGGCGATGCCCGCTAGGTCACCGTCGAAACCAGCGATCACGATGTGCGGCGGCATGAAGTTGGTGGTCGCGTTTTTGTCGACCCCCTGCTTGCGCCGATCGTCGGGCACCGCGTCGCGCCACAGCGCCTTGTCTGCGGTGAAGCCACTGGCCTTGGTCCACCCGGCAACCTGCTGGCCATTGCGGAACAGCCGGGCGCCGGTGGGCACCACGCCGGCATCGGGGAAGGTCGTCGGATCGGCGCCCGCCGGCAAATCGACCACTAAATTCATCGGCTGCATCGACCAGTGGTACAACGGCTCGGGCAGCATCCGGGTGTAGCTCGAACGTTCGGGCGTGACGAGTATCCATCCGCCGAGATCAAACGCATTTTTCACTTCGGCCAGCAGCAACGGCTTGCCCGCGGCGGTCTTGCCGGCGAAACGCATCACCGGTTTGAATACATTCGAGGCATTGATCGCCGCGATCAGCGCCACGGCCTTGCCATGATCGCCGAAGAACTGATCAAGATAACCGAAGCGCACCAGCCGACGGGCAAATGAGGGCGCGACCTCATCGACTGCCTGCTTTCCGTCTTCGCTGTCGAGGCGCTTGAGCACATCCTCGACGCATTTGCGGCCCAGATCATCGAGCTTGGTGTCGGCCAGGGCGGCGACCGCACCTTGGACCGCCGTCCCCAGGGTTTCACGCTCGGCGACGCGCTTGACGGCCGGGGTATCGGTCTTGGTCAGGACCCCCTCGGGAATCACGATCTGCGGTTCGGAGCGCAGATGGATCCCGGTCAGGATGCCTTCGCGGACGGTGAAGCCGTCGGCCTTGAGGCCGGCAGCCTTGGCCGTGGCGATCAACGCCGGCAAACGGCTGATGACATCGGTGCGCCCATCGGCCAGCAGCTTGCGGTCGATCGGCAGGTCGCCGATCGCGGTATCGAGACTGGGATTTCCCTGGCCGCAGGCGACCAGCGCGATGCCGATGCGCGCGCCGTGGCCGTCATCCCACCATAATTTCCCGGTCTGCAGCTGGATCGCCGACGACTTGGGCAGTTGCTCAAGCACCTGCTCGGCGGTCAGTTCCGCATGGTCGACCATCGGCGCCGCGGGACCCTCGGCATGAGTCTCAGGAGTGCCGCTGGGCACCGTGGATTCGACCGCCCACACGGGCAGCGACAGGGCGATGAGCAGCAGGGATAATGAGCGCATAGGGTGTAGTTCGTTCACAGCTTGGCGGCAGGGATTTGCGGCAGGAGTTTCGCATCTGGTCACCGCAGCACTGATATCATCGGGACAGGTCAGGGGGTCAACGAGCGGATTCACGGAAGCAGACGCAGGCGGGACGCTTTCCTTACGATTCCGAACCGGTAGGACGCTCCGCCCTCAAATTACATTGAACGCCGAACGTCGAACGTCGTCACCCGCACGCCGAACGTCAGAACCCCCGAGAAGTCCATGTCAGCCCAGCCTCCTCATGTCGTCGAACGCCGTTCTGATGTGCGCAACATCGCGATCATCGCCCACGTCGACCACGGCAAGACCACCTTGGTCGACGCGCTGCTCAAACAGGGCGGGGCGTTCCACTCCAAGCAGGTGATCGAAGACTGCGCGATGGACTCCAACGATCAGGAGCGTGAGCGCGGCATCACCATCCTGGCCAAGAACTGCGCCGTGCAGTTCGGCGACATCCGCATGAACATCGTTGACACCCCGGGCCACGCCGATTTCGGCGGTGAGGTCGAACGCGTGCTGCGTATGGCCGACGGCGCGCTGGTGCTGGTCGACGCCTTCGAAGGTTGCTTGCCGCAGACGCGCTTCGTGTTGCGCAAGGCCATCCAGACCGGCCTCAAGCTGATCCTGGTGGTCAATAAGATCGACAAGACCAACTGCGAACCCGAAGTCATCACCGATAAGATCTTCGACCTGATGGTCGAGTTGGGCGCCGAAGATTGGCAGCTCGATTTCCCCGTGGTGTTCGGCTCAGGCCGCATGGGCTTCATGGAGATGACCCTGGATGAGGGCCGCAAACGCCTGATTTCCGGCGACGGCACGCTCAAGCCCCTGTTCGATCTGATCGTTGCTGAAATCCCCGGTCCCCCGGTCAAGCCGAATGATCCGCTGCAATTGCAGGTCGCCAACCTCGATCACAACGATTTCGTCGGCCGCATGGGTATCGGCCGCATTTTCGCCGGCTCGCTCAAAGCCGGCCAGTCCGTGTGCGTGATCTCCGGGCCGGATGGCATTCCGCGCAAGGGCAAGGTCCTGCAGCTGCAACGCTTCAGCGGCATGGGCCGGCAGGAGATCACCGAGGCCAAGGCCGGTGACATCGTGATCGTCACCGGTCTCGAGCAGGTCAGCATCAGCGACACCATCTGCGAACCAGAATTGCCGCTGCCGCTGCCGCCGATCCCGATCGACGAGCCGACCATCAAGATGACCTTCGGCGTCAACACCTCTCCGATCACCGGTATGGAAGGGAAGCCCCTCCAGTCGCGTGATCTGAAGAATCGCCTGATCCGCGAAGCGCAGCGCAATGTCGCGATGCGCTGGGCCGAAACCGAAGCCCCCGACGTGTTCGAAGTCTCGGGCCGTGGCGTGCTGCATCTCTCGGTGCTCATCGAATCGATGCGCCGCGAAAACAGCGAACTGCAGATCGGCGCCCCGCGCGTGATCTACAAAGAAGACGAAAACGGCAACCGCACCGAGCCGATCGAGCTGGCGGTGGTCGACGTGCCCGACGTGCACTCCAGCAAGGTGATGAACCTGATGCTGCAACGGCGCGCCGAAGTCCGTGTGATGGAAGCCAAAGGCAACTATCAGCACCTCGAATTCTCGATCCCCTCGCGCGGTCTGCTCGGCTTGCGCAACGCGATGCTCTCGGCCACCCAGGGCGAAGCGATCCTGAACACCATGTTCCTGGAATACGGGCCATACCGCGGTGACATCGAGAAGCGCGTCAATGGCGCGATCATCAGCCAATGCACCGGCGAAGTCATCGCCTTTGCGCTCTTCAATCTGCAAGACCGGGGCAAGTTCTTCGTCGATGTCGGCGAGCCGTTGTACGAAGGTCAGGTTGTTGGCGAAAACGCCAAGGACACCGACATGGTCGTCAACCTGACCAAGGAAAAGAAGCTGACCAACGTCCGCTCGTCGGGCGCCGATGAAGCCATCCGCATCACCCCGCCGCACAAGCATTCGTTAGAAGAAGCCCTCGAATACATCAAGATCGACGAGCTGGTAGAAGTCACTCCGAAATCGATCCGCCTACGCAAGGTCTGGCTGACCGAAAACGAGCGCAAGCGCTTCGGCAAGGGCTGAGGACTCGCAGATTCGAAAGGAGCATGGGCGGCTCGCCCATGCTCGGGTGACTGCTATTCGGGTGACGACTGACTCATGCGTGGCCTGC
>JANYGY010000075.1 GCA_025362255.1 Planctomycetales bacterium | reverse complement strand
ATCGGCAGGTAAGCGACCTTGGTGGCGATTGCCGATCCCGTTGCCGCTGGCAGGGAAGGTGCGATTCCTTGCAGGGGGCCTTCAGCCGCCGTGCCTAATCCGAAAACGGACATCAGCAGCAACATCACCAGAGCAGAAAGGCGATAAGTTTCCACGAGGCGTGCATGATGGGGATCGTCAGCCATCACCGCAAGCCGGCATCAGCCATCCGATCAGACGGACAAACCGATGGAACGTCTGCGGCCGTCCGTCACAACCCGCCGGTGAGCCATCGCACCCTGCTTGATCTGCTGCTGCCCAGTGTGTGCCCGCTGTGCACCCTTGCGAACGGGCCGGGACTGTGCTCGCCGTGCCGCGAAGAATTGCCTGAGCTGGTGCGCCCGTGCCGCTGGTGCGGCATGCCGCAGACGTCCACCGCGAGCGATCTGGCCTGTGCCCACTGCGCCGACGAGGGCCTGCCGTTTCTCGTTCAGGTCACCGCCCGCTGGGCGTACGTCGAGCGCATGGTTCAGCTGGTCGGCAACGCGAAAGCCGCCGGGCGTCCGGCGGCGGTGAAGACCTGCGCCGGGTTGATGCCGGTGCTCGATGTCGATGGTCCGGCGGTGATCGTGCCGGTGCCGCCGTCGCCCGGCCGGCGCACGGGGCCGCACCTGGGTACCGCCTTGGCGCGGGCAGTCGCGCGGCAGACCGGTCAGCCGTACGCCTGCCTGCTGGCCACCACCCGCCTGGCCACCGAGCAGCATCGCCTGGGCGCCGCCGCCCGCGCCCACAACGTCGAAGGACTGTTCATCGCGGTCGGCACGGTGCCGGCGAACGTGGTGCTGGTCGACGATCTGCTGACCAGTGGCGCGACGGCTTCGGCCGCGGCCAAAGCGTTGCGGATGGCCGGTGCGCAGCGGGTCGAGCTGGTGGTGCTCGCGCGGACGCTCAAATACAGCTGAAAATCACGGCGCTTTCGCCGGCCACTCGGTGCCGCCAGCGGCCAGATCCTGCGCCACCCGGGCCTCGCGGGCGGCCTCGCGGTACCACGCGGCAGCTTCGCTGGAGGCTTCGCTGCGACTGAGCACCACCGCATCGATGGTGCGCCGATCGCGATTTTCGTTGTCCGCGATCTGGGCAGCGAGGACGAAATCAGCGCCGGTCAATTGCGGCGCCGGGCCGACCATTCCCAGGCGCGCGTCGATGTGCACGACCTGGCTGCGCAGGGCGGCCTTCAGCGCCGGGGCCCGCGTGATCCGCGCCTGGATCTGCTGCGGAGGGATCCGCCGTTCGCGGATGGTGTTGCCCATCGCCCATTGGGCAGCCAGGGTGAACTCCGCGCTGGCGCCGAACAACTCTAGTTCGCCCGGACGCCGCGGGATGCCGTGCACCGAGTCCTCGATCCAATTGGCGAGGATGCGCATCTCTTCGTGCTGCACGCCGGGGGGCGTGCGGGTGCAGCTCGCGAGCGCCACGAGCGCCAGTGTCATTCCCATCAGCAGCAGCACGTAACGTCGGCACCTCATTCCGCACGCAGCCCGGCGGCCGCCAATCGGGAGACGATCTGCGGATGATCATTGCGACTGGAGAACACCAATCCGGGATTGCGCCCGCTGGGCGAATTGAAGACGAGAGTCGAACCATCGAGGGCCGTGGCCGCTCCGCCGGCTGCGCGCAGCACCGCCGCCGGGGCGGCGACATCCCACTCGTGGATGCGCCGAGTGTGAACGTACAGGTCCGCTTCGCCGCGCAGGATCCGATGGACCTTGACCCCGACGCTGGTGCAGGCGGTGCACGCGTATTCGGGCAACGCCTGGCGCAGGGTCCGCAGGGCCGTCGAATTGCGAGTCGAGCTGGATGCGATCAAGGTCGTCAGCGGGGGATCGGTGGGGTGGACCACGGGGCGGGTCAGCGCCCGAACTCCGCGTTCATCGCAGATGGTCGCGCCATGGCCGACGACTCCGGTGAGCTGCGTCTGCTCACCGGGCAGATCCAGAACGCCCAGCACCAGCACGCCATCGACGGCCAAGCCGATCTGCACTGCCCAGCCGCTGCCCCCCGCGACATAATCCGACGTTCCATCGATTGGATCGACGATCCACACCCGTCGATTGGATAGCCGCAGCAGATCGTCGGGGGCTTCTTCGGAGAGCAGCGCGTCGCCGGGAAAAGCGGCGAGCAGATGATGGCGGATGACCAGATCGGCGGCCAGATCGCCCGGCGTCACCGGCGAGCCATCGGCTTTGGCGGTGCTCGCGATCCCGGCCTGCATCTGCAACGCAATGCGCCCGGCCTCTCGCGCAGCGAGGCAGGCGATCGACAGCTCGTGATGGTACATGACCTAACTGTCTGCGCGCGCGTGCGCGTTGAAGGGTCACTCTTCGGCTTTTGCCATGCGCAGGATCTCGTCGGCGGTGGTGATCCCCTGCAGGACCTTGCGCGCGCCGTCCATCGCCAGGGTCGCCATGCCGTTGGCCACCGCGGCTTTGCGCACGTCAGAGGCGGTAGCTTTGTTGAATGCCAGTTCGCGGATGTGCTTGTTCATCACCATCAATTCGAAAATCCCGCGCCGGCCGCGATAGCCGGAGCCCTTGCAGTGGTCGCAGCCTTTGCCGCGTTTGAAGTTGCCGTTCTTCCACTGCTCGGGTTTCAGACCCAGGCCGATGAGCTGCTTGATCTCAGGCTCATAGGGCTCGCTGCATTTCGGGCAGTTCACCCGGATCAGGCGCTGGGCGAGGATCGCCTGGATCGAGGTCGCGACGAGGAACGGCTGGACGCCCATGTCGATCAGACGGGTGATCGCGCTCGGCGCATCGTTGGTGTGCAGGGTCGAGAACACCAAGTGGCCGGTGAGCGACGCTTGAATGGCGATCTGCGCGGTTTCCGCGTCACGGATCTCACCGACCAGGATGACGTTCGGCGCCTGACGCAGCATCGCGCGCAGAATGCGCGGAAAGTCGAGGCCGATCTTGCTGTGCACCTGGCATTGGTTGATGCCCGGCAGGTTGTATTCGACCGGATCCTCGGCGGTGATGATCTTACGATCGACGGTGTTCAGCGAATTCAGCGTCGCGTACAGCGTGGTGGTCTTGCCCGAGCCGGTCGGCCCGGTGACCAGGATGATGCCATTCGGGCGTTTGATCAGACCGGTGAAGATCTTCATGTCGGCCGGGTCGAAACCCATGTCTTCGACCGAATGCTTGAGGTTCGCCGAGTCGAGAATACGCATCACGATCGATTCGCCCCACACGCTGGGCAGCGAACTGACACGCAGGTCGATGCGCTTGTCTTTCAGCTTGAGCTTGATGCGACCGTCGAGCGGTTTGCGTTTCTCTTCGATCGGCATGTCGGCCATGATCTTCAGCCGCTGGATCACCGGACCCTGCAGACGTTTGGGCGCCGGGTCCATGGTGAAGCAGACGCCATCGATGCGGTAGCGGATGCGCAGGCTGTCCTGCATCGGCTCGACATGGATGTCACTGGCGCGGTTGTTGTCGGCGTTCTGAATGATCTGTTGGACAAATTTGATGATCAGGGCGTCGTCTTTTTCCTGGGTCTCGTCAGCGGTGCGCACAGAAATGTCGGTGGTCATGTCGCCCATCATCTGATCGATCTTCGACTCGCTGAGGCCGAAGTATTTGTCGATCGTCACGGCGATCTGCCGTTCGCTCGACAGGGCGACCTCGATCTGCAACGAGGTCGAAAACCGCAGCGTGTCGACCAGCTCAAGATCCAAGGGATTGGCCATCGCGACGGTGAGCATGCGCCCCGCCAGCGACACCGGGATGACCTTGCGCTCACGGCACAGGGCTTCGTCGATCAAGCGGATCACCGAGGCCGGAATGTCATAGGTCTCGAGATCGATGTAGCGCAGATCGAACTGCTCGGCCAACGCCCGGGCGACATTTTCGGGCGATACCGTGCCCAGCTCGACCAGGATCTGCCCGATGGGGCGCTTGTCGCCATCCATCTGTTTGGCCAGGGCGGATTTGATCTCGCCTTCGGTGGCGGCTTCCATCTCGACCAGCAGCTCACCAAGAAACTTGCGCATGCGTCACTCCATCGGGAATCGCGGTTCATCGCCAAAAAGATCAACGCCATTCTACCACATCGCGGCAGCTCAGCGCAACCGGGTCAGATCATGGAGTCTCAGCCTGCGGGCGCATCCCCCTGGGCGAGGCTTGGCCAGGGCAGTGATTGAGGCGGCGGCGCCAAGCGTTACGTGACCGTATGCTTGTCGTCGACCGTCTCCGCCAGATCTTCGTCAACGCCGGAAATCCCGGGCTGGATCAGAAGATCCGCGCCTCCGCCAAGAGCGTCGATGAGGTGCGCGCGGCCCTCGCCGAGGCCCTTCAGCTGACCGCATTCGATGCGCCACGCCAAGCCCAGCTGCTGGCCCTGGCTTATTGCTGGCACGATTCGTGGGACGCCGCGCATGAGGTCGTGCAGACCATGGAGGGCGACCCGGCTGCGGATTTCATTCACGCGGTGCTGCATCGCCGCGAAGGCGACGCCGACAATGCCCGCTATTGGCTGGCGCGGATCAGCGATCATCCGGTGTTCACCCACCTGATTCCGGTCGCCGCCGCCGAAGGCTTCACCGATCTGGTTAGCGACGGGGTCTGGCGGCCCGGCGCATTCCTCGCGCGTTGCCTGCGTGCCCAGACCACCGCCGAGCCGAGCGAAACGGCCGCCCTGATGCGGATCCAAGCCGCGGAGCTGCTCGCGTTGCTCGATCACCTCGCCACCCATCCGCTGAGCAAGCCCCACCCGCATCAGCGTTCGAGCTGAGCGACCGTCGGGCGATTCTGCTCGGCGATGAAGCACGCGCCCACCGCGAAACTCAGGCGGACCCCTTCACAACGTGACCCTGCCGGTACGGTCGCCGGTAGGAAGAGCCCTATGCCTCCACCGCGTGACACCCGCAGCGAAGCGTCGGTCTCGACGACCGCTGCCGACGACCCACCTCCACGACCGCGGGTGCTGGTCGCGCCGCCGCCGGCGCAGACCGCTAGGCCACTGCGCCAAGCGATGTTCGCCAGCCCCGATTTCCCACTTGAATTGCCCGACGATCTGCGCGCCGAAGGCGTGTTCGTCAATCTCGACGGTGACTACAGTTATCTCACCGACGGCTATTACCGCACCCTTGAAGCTGAACATGAAGGGCAACTGCCCATCCCCACGGTGCAGGATGCGCTCGATGCGTATGTCGTGCCGCTGGCGCTGACCCGCGCGGCGGCGGCGGGTCTGGGCACTCCGCAGTGGGAAATCATCAATGATCACATGATCAGTTTCGAGCCGCCGTTCATCCTCTATCCAATCAATCCGTACATGGACGAAGGACAGGTCGTGGCGGAACAGAACGGCTTGAGCGAAGCGATCAAATCACTTTCGATGAGCGGTAAGTATGCAATGGTCTGCCAGCATCTGCCGCCCGACAGCCGGGTCGACACCGTGCGCCTGGTGCTCGGCCAATGCCTCAACCCGGATTATCAAGAGCTGTCCGCGCGTTTGTGGCGCATCTTCAGGCTGCCTCTGGCCCGCGTCCGGATCATTGTCACCGAACGTGAATTCCTGTTCTCGGCGATCAGTCCGCTGAAAAAGGAAGAGCTGACCCAAAATGAAAAAGCGATCATCAAAGAGGCGGGCTTATGGCGCGGCTAGCGATCTTCACCGAGCGCAACACCATTCGTCGCGCGGTCGAGCTGACCGCGCTGACCAACTTCCGCATGGCCGCCGCCAAGCTCGGGCACGACTGCGACTTCCTGTTCCGCTCCGAAATGATGAACATCCCGCGCTATGACGGGCTGCTGATCCGCGCCTTGACCGATCCGTTGAACACTAGTTATGTCGCCGCGCGACTCGGCGAAGTCTATGGTCTGGTGGTTATCGACGAGCCGGATTCGATCGCGGTGTGCTGCGACAAAGTCAGCATGTATCAGCATCTGATGCGGGCCGGGGTGTCGATGCCCGAAACCTGCTTTCTTGCCGAAGACGAAGTCACGGTTGAACAGGCGGCTGAATTGTTCGAGCGCTATGGCCGACCATTGGTCTTGAAGGCGCCCAACAGCGCCTTCAGCGCCTACGTCGAAAAAGTAAATGATGCGATGAGCTTCGTCAAAGTCGGCAAACGCTTCCTGCGCCGGGCCGATAGACTCGTCATCCAACAGTATCTGCCCAGTTCTTTTGATTGGCGAGTCACCATTCTCGATGGCAAGGTATTGTTCGCGATCAAATATGTCATGGCCCAGGGCGCGTGGCGAATCCATGATAAGGACGACGCTGGAAAGCCCAACATCTGCTCGGTCGTGGGCGTCGAAAAACAGGCAGTACCGCCGAAATTAATTGAGGTCGCGCTGCAGGCCGGCGCCGCCATCGGGCGCAGTCTCTATGGCATCGACATCAAGGAATTCGACGACGGCTTTTGCGTCATCGAAGTGAATGACAATCCGAACATGGACGCCGGAGTAGAGGACATCGGCAATCCTGAACTCTATCGCAACGTCATCCGCCATCTGGCGGGCGAACCGTGGGAAGGGTGGGTGTGAAGTCCACGCGGTCGGCGCCGACCGTGCCCTCTGCGCCCTCCGATAAAAAGGCCGTGCGCGTGGAAAAGCTGCTTGCCGCCGACGCCGACGCCTGCGTGGCACTCGAAATCGCGGCTTTCAACGGCCCCGACCGCTTTCCCGTACGCGTCTGGCGGCGACTGCTCGGGCCGTGCCAAGAACGCGGCACCGCTGTAGCCCTCGGCGTTCGCGGACCCCGCGGGATCCTGGCCGCGGCGGCCATCGCCCTGGTGCGTCGCGGCAGCACGGTGGCGCGGATCTATTCCCTCGCCGTCGATCCCGCGTGGCGGGGCCAAGGACTCGGGGTAGCGCTGATCGCGGAAATCGCCAACCGCACTCATCAACGACTGTCGCTTGAGGTGCGCGTCGACAATGTCCCAGCACGAGCGCTGTACGAACGCCTCGGCTTCGTTGCCGGTGAATCCCTGCCCGCATATTATGCGAATGGCATTGATGGAATCCGCTATCGCCGCGACCGGGCACCGGAAAAAACATGAGAAAGCCGATCGTCACCGCGCTGATCTTAGCCTGTTTCGCCGCCACCGGCTGCGGACACCGAGCCGACGCCCAGGGTTCCTATAATTTCGCCGTGCAGCTCGATAAGAAATTCGTCACCTCCAAATCCCCTTACACGTGGTGGCCCACCCCCCAAGAAGAGCTATTTCCGTCCGGGGGCGGTGGTGGTGGTGGAAATATGAATTTGAACTTTAACAACTGTGGCGATGGGCGGGTTCTGGTGGCTGCGGTGGCCGTTATACTGGCCTTTGTGATCGTGGTCGAAACCACCGAAGTCACCTACCATCAGGTCAGCGGCAGCCACGTCATGCTCACAATCGAGGGCGACACCGTCTTTGAACAATACCCGCTCGAATGGGGAATGAACCGCTTTCACCTGTCCGATAAGGCTCTTACACTCGTAGAATCGGGGAACGCCAAGATGTTGGTCTCCTCGTCGGGCACGAGAAGGATGAGCGTCTTGGTGCCCGGCGAGGGCTTGAAGAGCCGATCAGATGTTCACCTGATCGAACTGCGCGAATCGGGCAGCATGGTCGCCGATGGCGTGGAAATCACTCTCGATGAACGCAAGTAGTCGAGCTGCTGGCATTTTGAAATTATATATTTAATCATACCTCACTAGGAATCATCACATGAAATATCTGCTCTTCGTCTTGCTGTTTTCGGCCCTGCCATTGATGTCCGTCGAGGAAAGTGCCACTCATCCCTATCTCAAGGAGGCGGCCAAGGCCTTGGTCGATGCCGATGGGAAAAAAGTCGATCAGAGTCGATTGCTGGCTCCCAAATACGTGCTGGTTTATTTCTCAGCTCATTGGTGTCCACCATGCCGGGCCTTCACGCCCAAATTGGTCAAATTCTACAATGAACAGGGCGGCGGCACCAAGTTCGAGTTGTTGTTCGTCTCGTCTGATCGCGATTCGGCGAAGATGCTCGGCTATATGAAAGACATGACCATGCCGTGGATCGGCCTCAGATTCGGATCGAGCAAGACTGCCGACTTCAAGCGGACCTATGGCGGCGATGGAATTCCCTGTCTGACTCTCATAGATGAGAATGACAAACCGGTATTCACCAGTTACGTCGACGGAGAGTATGTCGGACCCGAAGTCGTCCTTGAACAGTTTTCAACACTCTTGAAAGCCAAGTGACCAAGCCTTGCATGGGTCGGTTAAGCGAGAGCGACATCCGGAAATAGCGAACAGGCTGCGGAAAATCCGCAGCCTGTTTCGTTTCTACCATCGACTCATTCGGCACATGGCCGGGTGCGGCGATTACTTGGGCATCACCACGGCGTCGATGACATGAATCACGCCATTGGTGGTCATGATGTCAGTCTTGGTGACCTTGGCCGCATCAACAAATACCGCACCTTCCTTGATCGTGACTGACAGCTTGGCGCCATTAACGGTCGCAACGTCAGCCTTTGGCCCGAGCTTCATCACGTCGGCAGCGAGGATTTGGCCGGCGACGACATGATACAGCAAGACTGCTTTCAACTTGGCGGGATCCTTGGCCAGTGCAGCCAGGGCTTCCTTGGGAACCTTGGCAAAGGCTTCGTCGGTTGGCGCAAAGACAGTGAACGGACCTTTGCCCTGCAGCGTCTCGACCAGACCTGCGTCAGTCAGGAGCTTGGTCAAGGTGGTGAAAGAACCCGCGCCGACCGCTGTGGCGACGATGTCTTTGTCTGCGGCGTGAACGATTGCTGGCGCGCCGGCGAGGGCGACTACAGCGAGGAGGGGGAGAGTGAGCCAGCGCATGAGATGTTTCCTGGGGTGATACCTAGGAAACTACAAACATACTTAGGGTATTCAAGTCCCCTTTTTACTCGTGGCGGTGAACCGCTTGGTCAGCCCATCGGTCATCATCGCAAAAACACACGCGGATAAGCCCAGATCGGGGACGCCAAGCGGCTGGCCGGTGTCGCAGTCATAACGTTCGTTGACGTCATCCCAGCGCAGCGCATTCATGATCGTCGCATCGCAAATACGTGCGGCGAGGTCGTTGAATCCGTAACGATGAAGGCCCGCGGCGACGTGATAACTGGTCGACGGCCAGCAATCGCCGCGCCAGAAATTGTAGGCTTGGCCGAGATGATCTATTTTCTTCGGCGCGTCGGGTAGTTGCCCGATGGTCCCGCTTTCCCATTTGGGATCGGTGCGTCCGACGGTGGGAATAGGCAGAGGAGTCATCCACTCCGGGGTACTGAGCGTCGCGGCCATGCGCTTGGCCTGATCGGTGGTTGGGACTCCGGCGTACAATGCCATCCAACTGCCGATCGCGACCGTCTCGACCCATTCATCCGAGTCCACCAGGCGATTGCAGAAGGTCCCTTTGAGCGGATTCCACAAACGTTCGCGCATTGCGGTGCGCGCATTGTCCAGGCGGGCTTGCCATTTTGCCGCGAGACTCTTGTCGCCGGCAATCAGCGCCAATTGGACCAGGCTCTCCTCATCGCGGATGACATAGCTGGTATTGCTGACATTCCACACGTTGCCGTAATGAGCAGGACCGGTGGGACGCGAAGGGTGCGGGATCATGCGCATCTCATCGGTGTCGCACGTGGTGTCATAGCTTTCGTCGCGCGCACTTTGCAAGTTGCCATGATAGTTGCCCAACACGCACAAACCCGAGCCGTCGAGCGAGCGTTCGCGCCAGATCCACTCATGTAAAGAGTCGAGGGCCGGTAAGGCTCGACGCACCAGCTCTAAGTTCGGTTGGTGATGATGGCACCGCAGCACCGCCCACGCGAACAGGGGACATTGGGTGCCAGCCCCGGGCGACGGCGCGGTGGCGGTTGGACTGAAGCCACCAATGGCGCCGTGGCGATAAACTTCGGGAGTGACCGCGTTTTGTTGGCGCTGGACGTCCCAATAATTGTCCATCACGCCGAGAACGATGGGTTCACTGCCGGGCAGCCAACTCAACACATCGACCATGAAAGCGGTGTCCCAGATGTAACCGCCGTAATAGGCTTTGGGATTGCCGAAGTACTCGCCACCGGGTGACGTCCAATGATGTTTGATCAGCCCCACCGGCGGTTGGATCTTCGGCAACACATTGCGCCAGAAAATATCCGCGGCGAAGGCCTGGGTGATTTCATCACTGAAAGCGAAGCGCTGATCAAGTGCCCGAAACACCGCATCCCGGGTCCAGCCCGAACGCTGCTCGCTCGGGTCCTGTGGAACATGACGGAGTATCTGATGGCTACGATAAAACACGGCTGGCTCCTGCTCGTAATAACGAGAAGGTCGTCATCGCACCAAGTCAGAATTTGTCCATGGCCACCGGCCGGCTGGTCAAAAGCGCCAGCCGAGTCCGATCGTCGGCGCAACGCCGCGTTCCGTGAGCTTGCTCGACCAACTCTCACCTGAGCTTTCCAAGGTCAGTTGGGCCTGATCATACAAGGCGAGCAGGCCACCATGGATCTGGAAGCCTTGGTCCCAGGTGTAAGCCGCTCCCAGGCGCAACCCAACCTGCCAACCATCGCCGAGTGAGCCCCGGCTGCCGCCAACCTGCCAGGCGACTGATGGTCCGCCAAATGTGGTCAATTCGATCGTGGTTCGCTGGCTGGCCATCCAGCCGACGCCCAGATGGATCAATAGTTGGAGCTGGCGCAGATCGAGCGATTGACCGCCTTGGCCACCATCATCGTGGTTGCGGACGGTGGCGGCTTCAAAGCCCCACAGGCCGCGTGCGGTATCGCTGGCCTTGCCGGGGGGTGGCAGCACCAACAGCGAGAGCCGTCCGGTACTATCCCAGGTGAAGGACGAGTCCTGATTCTTGCCGGTGGAGTTCGAGGTCGATGAGATCGAGGCGCTGCGTGCTGCGCTGCCGTAGCCGACGCGGACATCGCAGAAAGCGACATCGGAAGTGTACTGTTCGATTCCCGAATCAGCGCCGATCAAGCTGCTGCCAAGTCCGCCGACCAGCAGACAGGTCGTAATCAGATGAGAAGAGAAATAAGGAAGAGTCCAGGTCACAACGTACTCCGCGAACGCAAACGATTAACTGATATAAGAACCCCGGCCAGCAAGAGTGCGACGAAGCCACCTAAGCCACATTTCCCATCTTCATTTGCCGGAACGACCTGTTGTTGCGTCAGAGTAAAGGTCACGGTGTCCGACGCGCTGCGATTGCCATCGGTCGCGGTTAGGCGCAGCACATAGACACCTTCGGCCGAAAAAGTCGCAGTTGGGCGGATCGCGGTGGTGCTGCTATAAGTCACCGTTCCAGGCCCGCTGACGGTCGACCACACCACGGCGATGGTCGACCCGGTTGGCAAACCATCATCCGTGACCATGCCCAATAACGATACCGAGACCGGCTGATTCGCAGACACCAGGGTGATCGTTTGGTCCAGTCCGGCATTGACCACCGGGGCGAGATTGAGGCTGATGGTGACATCGTCACTGCTCGTCAATGAACCATCCGTCGCGGTCAAGCGCAGCACATACGAACCATCGATACTGAACGTAGCGGTGGTCACCGGTGACGTGGCGTTGCCGAAAATCACCGTGCCCGGTCCACTAACCAACGTCCAGATCTGGGTCACGGGCGAACCCAGGGGCAGCCCGTCATCCGTCACCGAGCCGGTGAGATTGGCGACCGCACCACCTGGATTGCCCTGATCCGGCCCCGCATTCACCACAGGCGCGAGATTTTCAGGATACAATGGCAGGGTACCGCTTACCCGATAGATGCCGACACTGTCATAATTACTGTATCCATCCGTCACTGGATTGCGGTTCCCATCGCCGCGGACGCGCAGGTAGTAAGTTCCGGCTACGGCAATCGAGCCGCTGATGGTCGCGACGCAATTGTCGATGGGATTCGAAGAGAGGCCGGCCACCGGCACACCAGCCGAATCTAAGATATCGATCTGGACATCGAGGTTGGCGCCGGGAGTCGAAGGACTGATAGACCCATTGCCACTGCTCACGGTGCGGGGAGTGACCGTGAATGCGACGGTGCCGACCGAGGAGCTGAAGCGAAACACGTCACTGTCGAGAGTCGAAGAGATCAAGCCATCGAATGGCGTAACGGTGCGTACGCCGCCGCCCGCAACCACCGTGAGATTGGTTGCTGAGGTCGTCGTGTCACCGAAATCATCGGCGATATACGTCAGCTTTTCGGCAATGATTGCCAAGTCGTCCTCTTGATTGTTGGCATTGAGATATTCGCCGCGGCTCCATTGCGTCATTCTTTCGTGATAGCTGTTACCCATGATCGGGGCCCAGGTAAATCCACCGGGACCTTGTCCTGGATAGTAGACCGTGGCAGGTGTCGTGAGGCCATCATGGCTCAGCCCCATATTGTGGCCGAGTTCATGGCTGACTGCTTCGGCGACGACATCCTCTTGGCCGCTGCTGAGATTATCATAATAAATCCACGCCGGAGATCTGGCGTAGCTGTAGTCCACATCGCCAAAAACATCGACAAAAGCGATCCCACCAATGCCGATCGCACTCGGACAGGTAACGCCGAACGCATCGGTGCTTTTCGTAATCAGCGCCCGGCCGACTCGCGGTCCAAAACTTGCTGGCAGAGCGGTGGTCACATTGACATTAAATGGCCGATAATCTTCCGACACTCGTTGCCAGATGAGAAATATGGCATCTTGTTCAGTGTCGCTAAAGGTAGTTGGATCGCCATCAGTATCGTAGGGCAGCGCAGTCCAGGAGGTTACCGAACGAGAGATATTCCAATTCGTGCCAGTGATGACTTCACCATTGAAATCCAAGTACAGAGTATTGGGCGCGCCAGGTCTGCTGCTGTAGGCAGGCGGGGCGTTGATCGAAACGGGACCTGCACTCTCGCCGGAATGGGCGAGTGGTGCTCCAGCCACGGAATGCGCTTCGCCCGCTTCATGGGCGCAATTGGTCAGATACATCCCACCGTCAAAGTCGATCTGAAGGTGTTCTGCTTCGCGCAACAACCCAGGAATCTTGGTCAACGTCGCTAGCGCCTTTTCCTGGGCTGCGGGCGCCAACTCGGTCAAACGCGAGCGCAAGGGGAGGTCGGCGACGCCGCTCAATTCGAGGCGATCGGCAGCACGCAGTGAGATGGAAGAAGGCACCGAAATGGTCACGACGGCCATGAACAGAAAGATCGTGCGATACATGCAGGTCCTTGGTCAGATGTGAATTTCAGGAGGTCAATAGATACAGGTCGCAGCACTATTGCATATCTGCGGCGGATTCCAGATGCGCTCGTTCAACGACAGGTGGCGTGGGTGATAGGGGAAAAATGGTTTCAAACGAAGCAAGGGTTTCGCTTCGCGGTGAAACAACGTTGACCATACAGACACAGAGAAAAAAAGAGCGATAAACCGACGAACGAGCCCAGACCACAGCCGCCACCACCGCTTCCGCCCGAATCAGCCCCGGTCGTGCTGCCACTGGTTCCACTGGCAGCAGTTCCGCTGCCAGTAGCCGGTGGCGTGCCGCCCGGCTGGACGGTGATCTGCACGACATCGTAAGCAGGCGAATGGATGCCATCGGTGACTTTGAACGTCACCAGATAGATGCCGACCGCACTGAAAGTAGCAGTGGTGGTCAATTGTGTCGGGTCACCAAATGTCACGGTGCCGGGTGCCGTGGCCTGCGGATAGAGTGACCAGCGAGTCTGAACTCCGGAACCACTCGCCAAGCCGTTGAGAGTCGCGCCACCGAGCACGGTCACCGTCTGATCGATGCCTGCGCCGGCGGTTGGCGCGCCGGCAGAGCGTGGGCCTTCGGTGGGGCCGGTGCCGGCGACCACCTCGAAGTCCGTGATATCGCACAG
>JANYGY010000053.1 GCA_025362255.1 Planctomycetales bacterium | reverse complement strand
ACCCCGAACACGTCGAGCGGAAATTGGGCAACCACTGATTCGCAGGTATTTCCCGGGCCCGCTTCACTGGCCCAGGCATGGGCCACGCCCGGCCCAAGCAGCACCAGATCGCCGGGGGCGAATTCACTCACCGCATCGGCGACATAGCGCAGGCCGCGCCCTCGGACGATCCAGGTCAGTTCGAGTTCGGGGTGGTCGTGCCAGTTGAGCGGCCAGTGGCTGGTCGTGAAACGCCGCACCGCGCAGGCCGACCCCAGCGCCAGGGGAATCAGCTCATGGGCCAAGGTGCGCCGCCGGCGACGTGGGGAGGCTCGACGCGTGCCCGGGAGCTGCATGTCGGGTGAATGTGCCTCAAATCATAAATTTTCTATGCTAATCGGTACAATGCGTACCAGTCGCAGGTAAAGTCGCTGCCGCAGGACACCCCGCCGGGCCTCACGCTGTGGTCATGAACGCGCCCGATGTGACCTCGCCATACCCTCTCACCGATGCCTTTATTGCGCGTTTTCGCCGCGATGGCTTCATCAAATTGAAGGACGTCCTGTCGCCGGCAACGCTTGCCTATTACGGGCAGGAGATCATCCGCGAGGTCGCCGAACGGTCGCGCCATTACCAGCATTGGCCGAGCGCGATACCTATGGCAAAGCTTTTTTGCAGATCGGGAATCTGTGGGAGGCCAACGCCGTGATCAGCGAATTCGTGCACGGGGCACGGCTCGGCCGCATCGCCGCCGAGCTGATGGGCACCCGGGGCACGCGCATGTACCATGATCAGGCCCTGTGCAAAGAACCCGGCGGCGGCTTCACTCCCTGGCATGCCGATCAACGGTATTGGCCGCTGACTTCAGATCATTCGGTGACCGCCTGGATCCCGCTGCAAGCGGTCCCGATGGAGATGGGGCCGCTGGAATTCGCCGCCGGCAGCCAGCGGTTCCTTCAGCAACGCGAAGCCCTCGGCCTGCACATCAGCGATGACAGCGAGCGGATCATCGGCACGACCCTCGCCGACTGCCCCAAGACCGCCGGAGCGTTCGATCTCGGCGAGGTCAGCTTCCATTCCGGCTGGACCTTCCACCGCGCCGGACCGAACACGACCGCCACCCTGCGCTCGGTGATGACGGTGATCTACATCGACGTCGACATGCGCGTTGGCGCACCCGCCAATGACGCCCAGAAGTCCGACCTCGCCAGTTGGTTCCCAGGTTTGAAGCCGGGCGATCTGGCGAACTCACCGCGCAACCGGGTGGTGTGGCAGCGCGCTTGATGGCCTAACGTCGACAGCCTCCTAACTTGTCACCATGCCTGAACTCCAGTTGGATGGCCTGCCGGGGCCGACGCTGATCCATGGTGGGCTCGCGCTGGGCAATCTGGCGAGCATCGCGAATTCGCACACCGCATCGCAGCCGCGCGCCGGGGCCCGCGCCTGCTTGGCGAAAATGCGCGCGGTGCTCGATCTCGGACTGCCGCAGGCGTTTCTGCCGCCCTTGCCGCGACCCGATCGTGGGTTGCTTGAGAGTTGCGGTTATGGACTCGATCGCGCCAGCCTGGCCGCCGCGCCGCCGGATCTGCTGGGCGCGGCTGGATCAACCGCGTTCCAGTGGACCGCCAACGTCGGCACGTGCGCCCCGAGCAGCGACACCAGCGATGGCGTCGGGCGGATCGTCGCGGCGAATCTCGCGGCGCTGCTGCACCGCAGCCGCGAAGCGCCCGGGCGCGTCGCGCAGTTGCGCGCGCTGCAACCGCTGACGGTGATCGACGCGCTGCCGAGCCATCCGGTGCTCGGCGACGAAGGTGCCGCCAACCATAGTAGAGTGGTTGGGCCGCTCGGTGTCTGCCATCTGTTCGTCTATGGCCACGACGGCGATGTGACGAGCCGGTTTCCGGCGCGGCAGAGTCTGGCGGCAAGCCGGGCGGTGGCGCGGTTGCTGCATCTCGCGCCTGAGCGGTGCCTGTTCGTGCGCCAATCGCCGATCGCGATCGATGCCGGCGCGTTCCACAACGATGTGGTGATGGTGGGCACTGAAGACCATCTGCTGCTGCATGAACAGGCGTGGACGGATCAGCCGGCCGCGCTCGCCGAACTGCAACGGCGGTGCGGCCCCCTGCGCATCCGGGTGGTGAACTCGGCGGAAATGCCGTTGGCCGATGCGGTGACCAGTTACCTGTTCAATGGCCAACTGCTCGCGACCGCCACCGGGTGGACCCTGGTTTCACCCGAGGAATGCCGCGGCGGCCCGGCCTCGCGGATGATCACCCGGCTGATCGATGAAGGCTTCATCGCCCGCAGCCTGACCGTCGCGGTGCGCGAAAGCATGCGCGGCGGCGGCGGCCCGGCGTGCCTGCGGTTGCGCGTGCCGTTGACCGACGCCGAACTCGCGCGCGTGCATCCGGGGATCCTCCTCGATCACCAGCGGATCACCCAGCTCGAGCGCTGGGTCGATACGCATTATCGCGAGCGGCTGACTCCGGCCGATCTCGCTGATCCCCAATTGGCGGTTGATTCGGCGACCGCGCTGAAGGCCCTCGCGCAGCTCCTCGGCACGCCTGAGCTGCCCTCATGAGGCGGGCCTCATGAGGTTGGCCCTGAGCGTGGTCGTGCGCCCGCAGAAGGCCGAACTGCTTTGTCAGCGGTTGCTGCAAAGCGGTTTGGTCGACGACCTGACCGCCGCCGAATGTCGCGGATATGGCCGGCAGAAAGGCCAACTGGAACAGTACCAGGGCGCCGAATACCGGATCGATTTCCTGCCCAAGGTGCTGATCACCGGCCTCGTCGCGCACACCGCCAAGGACTTGGTGATCGATCTGATCTGCACCACCGCGCGCTCGGGGCGCATCGGTGATGGCAAGATCTTCTTCACCCCGATCAGCGCGATCGTGGACTGCAGCTCACGCGAGATCGAACAGCAACAGCTCTGAAGCGACGTCGCCCCGCAGAGTGACCGCCGATTCTCCGCTGATCGCTAATCCGTCGCCGTCACTCAGGCGGACCCCGTTGACGACGGCGGTGCCCCGCGCGACCTGGACCCACGCGTGATGCCCGGCAGCGAGGACATGGGTGACCTCCTCAGACGCCGTCAGGTTGGTGACATAGACTTCGGCTGCGGCGGAGATCTTCAGAGCGCCTTCGCGACCATCGCGGGCGGCAACCAGGCGCAGCCGACCTTGACGTTCGCTCAGCGGAAAGGTCGTCTGCGCGTAACCGGGCGGCAGGCCAAGCACGGTCGGCTCCAGCCAGATCTGCAGCAGATGCACGGCCGCGGTGGGCGAGGCGTTGGACTCGCTGTGCCGGATGCCCCGGCCCGCGGTCATGCCCTGCATTTCCCCGGGACGGATGTCGCCCTCGCCGCCGGTCGAATCGCGGTGATGCACCGCGCCTTCGAGAACCCAGGTGAGGATCTCCATATCGCGGTGGCCGTGGGTGCCGAAACCGCCACCGCCAGCGATGCGATCGTCATTGATCACGCGCAGCGCGCGAAAGCCCTGACGCGCCGGATCATGATGCTCGCCGAAGGAAAAACTGTGCCAGCTGTCGAGCCAGTCGATGGCGGTGTGGAAACGATCATTGGCGCGGTGATAGACGAGCATGGCAGTGACCTCGCTCATAATATAGTCGTTGAAACGACTATTGTCAATGCCGCTGTCCGCGCAGAGGTCCGCCATAGGCTCTGCCGCCATGGCTGAACCGCTGTTGAAAACCGAAGGAAACCTGCGTTTCGCCAGCCTGCCGTCGGTGGGCTATCCGGGTGATCCGTGGCTGCTGGGCGATCGCGTGCGCGACCTTCTCGATGAGCAGGAGATCGACACCTTTGGCGCGCTGACGGTGTGGTTCCCCACCGCCCCCGGGGACGCCGCGCCGGCTGCCTGGGAATGCCAGGTCGGCTTGGCGATGACCGGCATGGCCCGGCCGAGCGAGGGCCTGCTGATCGAGGATTATCGCAATCTGGTCGCGCTCTCGTTGGCCCACACCGGCCCGCTGCGCGACCTGCCGCTGACCTGGCGGAGCCTGCACGACCATGGTCGCAGCCTCGGCCGGCAAGTGCGCCCTTATTGGCGACTGGCCCTGCGCGACCGCCGCTTGGCCGATGGCAATTTGCTGCCGGTGGCGGATGTCGCCGTGTTTCTCGATCGCTGATCCGATGCTGAATGTGGTCGATCGCCAGATGCGCCTGGCGCTATGGTTGTCGGCTTCGGCGCTGCTCGCGTTGTGCGTGTGGTTGGGGTGGCAGTGGTGGCACGGCGAAGACCGTTCGCACGAGCCGCTGACCTGGCAGGTGCTCGCCCCGCCAGCGGACCTGCCGATGCGTCCGTGGAATGTGATCGTGCTCCATCATTCGGCTTCACGCCATGGCACCACCGCGTCATTCGATCGCGATCACAAGAAGCGCGGCTGGGATGGCATCGGTTATCATTTCCTGATCGGCAATGGCGTCGACATGCCGGCGGGTCAGGTCGATCCGACGTTTCGCTGGCGCGAGCAGCGCGAGGGCGCGCACGCGGGCGCGTCGCTTTTGTCGCAACCCTTCAACGATCTCGGCATCGGCATCTGCCTCGTCGGACAATTCGATCGCGATGAGCCGGGAGCTTATCAGATGCAGCGGCTGGTGCGCCTGTGCGCGGTGCTGATCCGGCACGTCCCGGGCCTGTCAGCAGCGAGCATCATCGGCCATCGCGATGTGCCGGGCAAAGAGACCGACTGCCCCGGAGCCCACCTGGATGTCGAACGTATCCGCTTCCTGGTGCGCGAAGCTCTCCTGACTGAAGACGGCTGACCAAAGACAGCTGACCACACCATCATGCGCACCCCACCACCCATCCGCGTGTTGTCCGACCAAGTGGCGAATCAGATCGCCGCCGGCGAGGTCGTCGAACGACCAGCGGCAGTGGTCAAGGAGTTGGCCGAAAACAGTCTCGATGCGGGCGCCACCCGCATCACCGTGCGCATCGCCGATGGCGGCCGGCGCCTGGTCGAAGTCGAAGACGACGGTCACGGCATGGCACCCGACGATCTGCACACTGCGTTGCTGCGTCACGCGACGTCCAAGCTGGTCACCGCTGATGATCTGTTCCGCATCGCAACTCTGGGATTCCGCGGTGAGGCCTTGCCGTCAATCGCGGCGGTCAGCGAGTTCGCGCTGGCGAGCCGCCCGCATGCCGCCGAGGCCGGCTGGGTGATGCATCAGGCGGGTGGCGAGCTGACGACCTCAGAACCGATGGCGATGGCCGCCGGCACCCGGGTCAGCGTGCACAACCTGTTTTGGAATGTCCCCGCGCGATTGAAGTTCCTCAAAGCCGAAAGTGCCGAGACCGGCCACGTCACCGATCAGGTGATCCGTCTCGCGCTGTCGCATCCGGGCATCGCGTTCCGCTTGGAATGCGATGCGCGCACGGTGCTCGATCTGCCGGCCGGCGAGACGCTGCTGACCCGCGTGCGGGCGTTGTTCGGCCGCGCGCTCAGCGACAGCCTGCTGGCCATCGCGGCCAGCGCCGAAGGCATGGAGCTGACCGGTTTCGTCGCTCATCCGCGCGAGGCCAAACCGACTTCAAAGCGCCAATTCATCTTCCTCAACGGCCGGTTCGTGCGCGACAAGCTGCTGCTCGCGGCGGTGCGCGAAGGCTTCAAGGGATTCCTCGAACCCCGCCTGCATGGCGCGGTCTTCCTCCATCTCGATCTCGAACCGGCGCTGGTCGACGTCAATGTCCACCCGACCAAATCGGAAGTCCGTTTTCGCAAAGAGGGCGAAGTCTTCGTGGTGGTGTCGAAGGCGATCCAACGCGCGCTGGCCGCCAACAGCGGCGGCTTCGGGTTGCTGCGCGATGACGAGCGGCCAGCGCCCAGCGCGCCGCACTTGGGGACGGCGAGTCCGGTGTATGACCGCACGGTGATCAAGCCGGTGATCGCGCCCGCTCCGGTCACTCCGCAGGTGATCACGCAGGAGCGATATCTGCCACCGGTCGCGCCGCAGGTCGCGCCGCGGATCAGCGAATCGCATGCGCCTTATCAGGCTGCGTCGCCAATCACCTCCGCACCAGTGCCTACGGCGCTGCCGCCAGGCGTCACCCGCGTCATCCAATTGCACGACATGTTCCTGCTGATCGAAACCACCACCGGCGTGCGCTTGGTCGACCAGCACGCGTTGCATGAAAAAGCGTTGTTCCTGACCTTGGATCCAGCGCGCACCGATCTGCTGCGCGCCGGAGTCCAGCCGCTGCTGGTGCCCCGGCCGATCGAATTGAACGCTGCCGAGGTCGCCGCCGTCGCCCCGCTGCTGCCTGAATTGACGGCCTTTGGCATCGAGGCCGAGGTGTTCGGGCCGAGCCAGCTGCTGCTGCGCGCGCATCCGGCGGCGCTCAAGCGTACCAACTGGCAAGCGTTCTTCAGTGGTCTCGCAGAATCCGGCAGCGGCCCGAAGGCCATCGCCGGATTGCGTGAACGCATCGCGCACAGCGCGTCATGCCACGGTGCGGTCAAAGCCGGACAGGTGCTCGGCGATAGTGAACAGCTCGAGCTGGTGCGCCTGCTCTACGAGCTTGAACACATGGAACACTGCCCGCATGGCCGGCCCACGACCCTGGATCTCAGCTGGGTCGAATTGGCGAAACGCTTCCAGCGATAAGGCCATGGATCGGCCACCAGGCCGAAGAAGGATCTCCTGATGATTTCTGATCTCTGCGCGTTCATCGATGCCAGTCCGTCGCCCATGCATGCCGCCATGACCTTGGAAGCGCGCCTGGTCGCCGCTGGCTTTCGCGCGCTGTCGCTGGTCGCCTCACCGTGGGCGATCACTCCCGGAGGTTGGTATGTGCGCCAAGGCGCGGCCGTGATTGCGTTCGTCGTCGGCACCGGCGGACTCAAACGTTTCGCGTTGGTCGGCGCGCACACCGATTCACCGCACTTGCGTCTGAAGCCCAACGCGGCCTTCGCCTGTGAGGGCTGCCGCCAACTCGGCGTTGAAGTGTACGGCGGAGCCTTGCTCAACTCGTGGCTCGATCGTGATCTCGGGTTGGCCGGCACCGTGCACACGGTCGATGGCCGGGTGCTGCCGGTGCTCATCCGCAAACCGTTGGCGCGTGTCGCCCAGCTGGCGATCCACCTCGATCGCACGGTGAATGAGCAGGGCCTGAAGCTCAATTCGCAGAATCATCTGGCGCCAATTTGGGGTCTGGCGACCAACGTCGATCCCGTTGACGCCTTTGCCGATTTGCTGGCGACTGCCACCGGCGTCGCGGTTGATCAACTGCTCAGCCACGATCTCAGCTTGTTCGATCTGACTCCAGCGACCGTCGGCGGTGCGGCAGGTGAACTGCTGTTTGCGGGGCGGCTCGACAATCTCGCTTCGGTGCACGCGGGGCTGTTGGCATTGCTATCGGTTTCGGCGAAACCGAGCAGCGGTACGATTCCCGTGCTCGCGTGTTTCGATCATGAAGAAGTCGGCAGCGCTAGTCGCGATGGCGCGGACAGCCCGTTGCTCGGGTCGGTACTCGAACGCCTGGCCCTCGCGATCGGACTCGATCGCCAAGAGCTGCTCGCGGCGTTGGCCAACTCACTGCTTTTATCCGCCGACATGGCTCACGCCGTGCATCCGAATTACGCCGATCGCCATGAACCTCGGCACAAACCGCGGCTCGGCGGCGGTCCGGTGCTCAAGAGCAATCACAATCAACGTTACGCAACCACGGCGGAAACGGCGGCGTATGTCCGGCGACTGGCACGCAGTCACGGCATCCCGCTCCAGGATTTCGTTACCCGCAGCGACCTCGGATGCGGCTCGACCATCGGCCCCGCCGCCGCCGCGCGGTTGGGCATCGCGGTCGCGGATCTCGGCAATCCCATGCTCTCGATGCACTCGGCCCGCGAATGTGCGGCCACCGCCGACCATGAACCGTACGTCCGCCTGTTGACCGCGCATCTGCAGAGCTGACCTCACGAAAATCAGAGCGAGTGGATCGCGCCTGACTTCATGGAACATCTGGTCGATCACGCTGAGCTGAGCTATCCTTCAGGCTCGCGCTTGGCAGTGTAGCCGGCACGGAGACCCGCCCATGAGCACTCATCAGATTCCTGCCGCCCGCCACGTCGTCGAGGCCAACACCCGAGAGCGGCGCCTGCATGATCTGGCCCGTCAGGCTGTCCCGTTTGGCGCCGACCGGCTGCCCGCCGTCGATCGGCCGTGGTGGCGTGAGATGGCAGCGACCGGCACGCGCGCGTGGCTCGACACCGGGGATCTCGACGAAGCCGCCGGCCTGTGGTGCTCGTCGTTCGCCGCGTTGACCACCAACAACACCCTGCTGAACAAGGAAGTTCAAAAGGGTCTGTACGACGGCCTGGTCAAAGAAGCCGCCGCCCTGGTGCGCGATCTGCCGGTCAGCGAACAACTCATCGAAATCGCATTTTTGTTAAATGCGCGGCACGGCCTGCGCTTGGCTAGCCGTTTCGGTGGTCGCGTATCGGTCGAACTGCACACCGCCTGCGCCGATGACGTCGAGCGCTCGGTGGCGTATGGTCGGCGCTTCTTCGCGATCTGCCCCGAACACTTCATCGTCAAGATTCCGCTGACTCCAAGCGGCCTGCTGGCGACCCGTCGCCTGCGCGCGGAAGGCATCCCGGTGAATTTCACGCTCGGCTTCAGCGCCCGGCAAAACCTGCTCGCCGCAGCGATCGCAGCGCCGAGCTACGTCAATGTGTTCCTCGGTCGCCTGAACGCCTACGTCAGCGACAATGGCCTCGGCGACGGAGTGAACGTCGGCGAAAAGACCACTCTTGCGACGCAACGCACGGTCCGCGCCCGGACCTCGGCGAGCATGGTGCCGACCCTACTGATCGCCGCGAGCATGCGCTCGGGCGCGCAGGTCGTGTCATTGGCGGGCGTCGACGTGCACACCATGCCGCCCAAAGCCGCGTCCGAGGCGATCGCCACCGGCGGCCCGGTTCGCGATCGGACCAACGACGATCCATCCGTGCAGGTAGCTGCCGGCGCCGGCCTCGAAGGCCTATGGACGATCGGTGCGGCTGAGACGGCATTGGCCGACAGTCTCGATCACCAGCCTCCGGCGACCCCAGGTGATCTGGTCGCGCGCTGCACGGCGCATGGGCTGGGTGGACTCTTCCCTCAATTTGATGCCACCGAGCGCGCTGCCATCGCCAGCGACGGCAAGATCCCCAAGCACGCGCGCTGGGCCAAGCATATCACTGCCGGCACGGCAACCGTTGACGGTCTGTGCACCGCCGCTGCGCTGGCCAGCTTCACCGCGGATCAAGCTGCGCTGGATGCACGCATCGCGCGCCTGCTCGGCTGATCCATTGCGTTGATTCCTGGCTCAGGCCCCTCTCGTCCATGGCGGGCGGGGCCTTGAGCCATATAGGTGCGTCATGCGTTTTGGCCTGTTGCTGGTGGTCGCACTGACTTTGAACGCAGTCGACATCTCTCCCGAAATTCAACCCGTCCTCACCAAACTCGACCTCGCGATGGCCGACGCTGAACGCGCCTGCCACAAAGCGCAAGCGCAGGCTGACGAAGACGCGATCAAGGAATTGGAAAAACTGCTGCGCGCTGAGCGACGCAAGAAAACCTCGACGCTGGCGCCAGCATTGGTCGCCCGGATCGAACTGCTCAATCGCGACATCGTCAAGTTGAAAGACGAACCGCTGATGCGCGCCACCAAGCTCGAGACGCAGATCGCGCGCCAGGAATTGAACGAAGAAACCTGGGATGCGCTCGCCGCCCAACCGTTCACCGTCGAAGCCGGCGAGCGCCATAACCGGACCAAGATCACGGTCGCCCCCGGTGAACTCTATCTGGTCGTGCCTCATCCAACCGACACCTGGGGCCGCAAGGACAGCGGCAAAATCACCTGGCGCGGAACCGCCGACGGCAGCATGAAACTGGTCATCCGCTGCGACACCACCCGCCTCGACAGCCTATTCGTCAGCGAGCCCGGCCTGCTCACCCTCAGCGCGCTCAGCGAGTCACCTCGCGACAACCACGGCAGCATCCGGGTGAAGATCATCCGCGTCCATTGAGCTGGTCGCGCTGCGGACCTGGGATGGCCGGTTATGGGATCATTGCATTTTTTGGGGCATCAGGTTTTCGTGTGGGTCGGGTATCTCGCACCACTGGGCATGAGCGTCATGATCTGTCATGCGAGATCGTGAACTGTACCAGCAGATCCTTGGTTTGTCCCACCCGTGGAGGGTAGTGGACATTCGTCTGAGTTTGGCGGATCGCCAAGTGGTCGTTGTGTCCGAATATTCGCCAGAGGTTGGGGTTTCGTGCCCGACGTGTGGTCGGTCGTGCGGTCGTCACGATCATCGGACGCGTCAGTGGCGGCACCTCGATACCTGTCAGCTTCAGACGCTGATCGAAGCCGAGGTGCCACGGGTGCATTGTCCCGAGCACGGTGTGCAGCAGGTGGTGGTGCCCTGGGCTGAGCCTGGGGGCCGATTCACGGCGCTGTTCGAGGCCATGGTGATCGCGTGGTTGCGCGAAGCACCGATCAAGGCGGTGGCAGAATTAGTTGGCCTGTCGTGGGACCAGGTAGACGGGATACAGCAACGCGCCATCGATCGGGGTTTGGCGCGGCGCAAGCCGCAGAAAGTTGTCAACCTGGGCATCGATGAGACCTCGTACCAGAAACATCACGAGTACGTGTCCGTCATCACCGACCGTGACCGGCGCATCGTGGTGGAGGTGCTGGATGACCGCACGAAGGAGAACGTCCTGGCATGGCTTGATACGCAGAACGCCGCACAATTGGCGGCCATCGAGACGGTCTCCATGGACATGTGGGAGGGCTTCATCAATGCCTTTCTCGAGCGACTGCCGGAGGCTGATCGCAAGATCTGCTTCGACCGCTTCCACGTCGCCGGATACTTCGGCAAAGCCGTCGATGAGGTGCGGATCTCCGAACACAAAGCCCTCAAGGCCGCAGGCAGCGACCTCCTGACGCACACCAAGCATCACTGGCTGAAGAATGCCGAACGCACCGATAACCGTAGTCGCACGTGGTTCATGGAGCTGACCAGGGCCTCACTCAAGACCGCTCGCGCCTGGGCCATCAAAGAGCAGGCAGGCAAGCTCTGGGACTTCACCTCACGCACCTGGGCCCAAAAGGCTTGGCGCAGGCTCCTCGCATGGATGGACCGCTGCCAGCTTCAACCGATCAAGAAGGTCGCCTGTACCATCAAGAACCA
>JANYGY010000175.1 GCA_025362255.1 Planctomycetales bacterium | reverse complement strand
CCGGTAAGCATTCATTTAGATAAGATCATCCCAGGCATCACCACGGTTGCCGAGGGTGAAAAGATACTCGGCTCATCGTCCAAATGTCATTCCTGCAAGAATTCGTGCGTCTATCGACACATCAAGGCGGATTCGATTTTCTTCAATCGGGAAATTGAAGTCGTCCTCTATTATCGCGGTCCAAACACCGGCATGCAAGATGTGACAATCCCGGCTGTGTATGATGGTGGATCCATAATTAATAAAATAGAGATTGAAACATTTCCGAGATTTTTTTCAGGATCAAATAATGTATTTTCACACTTTATTGATGTGATCTTGAATTGCGAATACCATATTTTTAATAAATGATTCTTTAGGAACACGACACCCTTGCCTGCTCTGCATAGCTCGCAGCGCTTTGCACTATATTAATAGATGAAAGGCAATTCCATCCGTAAAGAACAGTTCTGTTGCCATCGACAAAAGGGGCCGTCCATCGGCAGCTGAACCCGGGCTGCCATTAATAGTCTCGATCGTGAAACGGTTTTCACATCGGTAGCCAAGCGACGCCAACCAAGCGCACGGTGATGTCGGATTTCTTCGGGACGAGATTCACCCGCGTGAAGGTTTCCAGGCGGGGGTCGAGGCGCTGCTCCAGTTCGGTGGTGGCCGTGCGGAATTCGGTGTCCAGGTCAGTGAGCTGGGAAGTGATTGCGGCGACCGTGTCTTCGGCGCGATCGATGTCACCGCGTTCGCGGACCGTGCGGCTGATCGCCCGACCTCCGCTGGCGAGACGGCCGACGTTGGCGGCGCTGAGTGTTTTGCGGCCGAAGAATGCTCCGAGCAGCGAGGCTCCGATCGACAGGGCGCTGTCGAAGGTGGCGGCCGAGGCTTGGGCGCGTTCCTTGCCTTCGGCGGCTTGCGCCCGGCGCAGGCGTTCACCGAGCATCGCAAGTTTCGGCGCATAGCGGACGCGCAGGGCATCGATCGCGGCGTCGCGCGCGGCACGGCCTTGATCGCCAAGGCGGATGCGAAAGGCCCGTTCGTCTTCGCCAATCGAGCTGACCGCGCCGGTCGCCGGACTGCGCCACAGCTCAAGGCGCTGAGTGCGATACAAGGCATCGGCAAAGTCTTTGGCGCAGGTCGCGATGCTGCGCGCAGTGATCGCCATCGCTGGTTCCGTGAATTGGGCGCCGGACTCGGGGCGTTTTTCCAGCTCGTCTTCGCCAATGTCGGCAACCGTGGCCGAGAACCAATCGACGGCCACCGCGCCCGCCCCGAATGGCGCGAACAACAGCACGTCGCGCGCCGTGTCGACGCCCGCCTTGGCATCGCGGAAATTCACCCGCGCACTGCCGCAGGCGTGCGCGACATAGTTCAGCGTGGTGGGTCGGCCGCGCGCCGGCACGAACCACTGCGCGACTTCAGCGGGCAGCACTGGGCGGGCGCCTGTGGGTGAAGACGTGGAAACAGGCGCGGAGATCTCGCCTGGCGAGACGCTCACTTCGCCCATCGGCAACCGCCGCAGATCGTCGGGGGTCAGCGGCCCGCGCAGGTAGCTCATCGTCCACCGGCTGGTGAAAACCACGGGCGCGGAATCATGGACATTACGTTGCAGAAAAACCCGCTGGCCCAGCCCGGGCAGCAGCGCGGCGATGCGCTCAGCCTGAGCGTCACCGGTGAACGCCTGCAGCACCTTTGCCCGGTCACGTTCGGTCTGCAGTCGTCCGATCCACCACGTGCCGATATTGGCCAACGCCTTGTAATCGAGGTCGGCGGGATTCTGACTCGCCAGAACCACGCCCACGCCAAACGCGCGCGCCTGCTTGAGCAGCGTCATTAACGCTGCTTTCGACGGCGGATTCGCCACCGGGGGAATGTATCCCGCGATCTCGTCGAGATACAGCACCGCGCGCAGAGCCGCCGTGCCCGGTTGCGTGCGCATCCATGCCAACACCTCGGCAAGGACCAAAGTGGTCACCAGCATGCGCTCACGCTCGGCCAGATGCGCGATGGAGATGACTGCAATGCGTGGGCGCCCACTGGCACTGTAGAGGAGTGTCCCGGCATCGAGCGGCTCACCTGCCAACCACCCGGCGAAGGACGGCGAGGCGAGAAGCTGGTTGAGGCGCAACGCCAAAACCGTGCGCTCCTTGGCCGGATACATCATCTCGACATCGATCGCGCCCAGGCGTTTGAGTCCTGCTTCACCGGGATCCTGGATCCGCCGCACCAGGGTCGCGAGATCGATGGTTTCGCCGGCAGTCCAGGCGCGATCGATCAACGCCGCGACCAGGATGTGATCGCGCGACGCCAGCGGATCAGCATCGAGTCCGACCAGCCCGAGCAGGCTGCCGGTGATCGCCGACAAACGGGCGTTGCGTGCTTCGGGATCCGGCGTTTCGCCGGCGGATCCGGGCGGCTTCAACGAGCCAAGCAGCGCCAGCGGTCGCCCGGCGAGCGAGCCTGGGGTATAGACCGCGACTTCGACTGCCGCGCGATAACGGGCGATGCGCTCGCCATCCTGGCCCCACTCCGCCAAACCTTTTTTCCAGGTTTGGGCAACCCCCGTGCCATCCGCAGTCCACGGCGCAAACTCGGCGGCGGACAAGCCGGGAAAGGCCAATGCGAGATTGCCCAGGTCACCTTTCGGATCGATGACGATCGCCGGAATGCCGTCGATCGCGCACTCTTCGAGCAGCGCGATGCCCAGGCCGGTCTTGCCGCTGCCGGTCATCCCCAGGATCGCGGCGTGCGTGGTCAGATCGCGACTGTCGTACAGCAGTGGGCCCTCAGCCGTTCGACCGAGGTACAACGCGCCGAGCTGTTCAAAATCACGCGGCTGAGGAATTGAAGCGGGCGATGCAGGCATGGACCCATTTGAATTGCCGATTCTGATGGGTCCATGCGCATCGCCCTGTTCGGTGGTTCATTCGATCCTCCTCATCTCGGTCATGTGCTGGCGGCGGTCACCGCCCGGTCGCGCGCCGGAGTCGATGCGGTGTGGGTGTTGCCGGTCGCCCGTCATCCGTACGGCAAGCAGCTCGCGCCGTGGGCGCAGCGGTGGCAATTGTGCCACGCCGCATTCGCCCCCCTGGGTCCGTGGATCAGCGTGCGCGACGCTGAACTCGCCAATCCCTCGGGCTATACGTTCGACCTGATTACCCATCTGACGGCAACCCATCCCGAACATCAGTGGGCTTTGATCGGCGGCAGCGATATCGCGAGCGACCTGCCCAACTGGCATCGCGGCGCCGAGCTGGCGAAGCTGGTCGAGGTCATCGCGATCGCCCGGCGCGGTCATGGTGGCGACGCCGACCCGGCGGCGATTCCGGCGATCAGCAGCCGCGAGATCCGCGCCGCGCTGCAATCTGGTCAAGCGACCGAACAGGTGCTGCCGGCCGCGGTGCTGACCGAGATCCGGACGCATGGCTGGTATCGGGATGGTGCTAAAGATTTGGCTGGAAGCTGACTCGTTGAGCTTGCCCACCAACGAAATACCCGAAGAAAAATTCTCGCCTCTGCGACCTCTGCGACCTCTGCGACCTCTGCGCACTCCTGTTCCTCGCTCTCCCTTCCGCCCCTCACTTTCCGACTGATGACCGGCGGCGGAACCCGCTCAGGAAAATGAGCAAGACCCCCAGGCTTGAGAGCCAGCCCTCGACTTCGAAAAATGGGCGCAGGTGCAGATTCCAGTACGAATGCGCGGCTCGGTATTCGTTGGCGTCGGTAATCAGCTTGGCATCCGGTTCGGGTGCTGACGCGGTGTTGATGGTGACCACATGCGAAAGGTGGACTGCTGGCGGGCACTGACGGGCGACTTCGGCGCGGTACTCCTGGGCGGTGGCATAGGTTGTGCCGGGGGCGAAGTGCTGTTCTCGGCCCAGGACATCGACCGGAATTTCGATGAGCAATTTGAGGCCGATGAAAGCCACCGCGATGAAAGCCGCATTTTCCAGGCCTGGAAAGCGTTGCAGCAAAGTCACGAATCCCTGAGCGGCAAAACGCATCGCAAGGATGCCCAGCAGACCGCCGATAATCAGGACCCACAACTTGCTCGACAGCGCGACGGCGGCGGCGATGGAATCAACCGAGAACACGATGTCGGTCAACTCGACCGCGATCACCATCGACCAGAACGGTGACAGGCCGAACCACCGCTTAGGCGACGGGGCGACCGGCTCGGCACCTTTTTCGGCTGCCGCAGCGGCCCGCCGTTGGGCGAGGAAATGCGCCACCGCCATCCATACCAGATACGCGCCGCCGGCGAATTTCAGATACCACTTGGTCATGATCCACGTCGCCAACATCAAGGCGATGATGCGAAATACATACGCGCCGATTATTCCATAGCGCAACGCCCGCCCGCGCTCAGCAGGCGGCAGATGTTTGACCAGCAAGGCCAGGACCACGGCGTTGTCGCACGACAACAGACCCTCGAGCAGGATCAACACCGCCACCACCAGCAGATCGCTGGGGACGAAAGGTGTCAGTTGCAGATAGGTTAAAATAGCGTCCATGGGGCGCGCAGGATCCTCGCGCCAACGTGATCACAAGCGGGGCGCGAGACTTTATCGGTCAGCGATTTCCGGTTATCGGGGAAACGTGCGCACCAAGGTATACGTCGGACAAAAGTAGACTCTGGCGGGGCGCACGTGGGTCTGCGTCTCGGTTCGCCGGCGCGGTTGCGGGCGTGCGCCTTGATAGCTAAGAACGCCGTTTTTGAAGCTGTCGTACTCGACCCACTCGACTGCCTCTCCTGCTTTGCCGATGTCCCCGATCCGCGCCATGGCCCCGTTGGCGGTGGCCACTTGGCTGACGCCAGCCACGCGGATTCCGGCGGCAGTATCATCGATGAAGGCACCACTCACGGCGTTGCGGCTACCGCCCGTGATCGCCAGGGTCAGCCGAATGGCGCCAGGGAAAGGATCCATGGCCAAGGTCGTGGTCTTCTCGGTGGTATAGACCAGCTCGTCTGGGGTCCCAGTCGCCAGAGGCAACGCATCAGACCAATCGAGTTTAGTGCGGGGCTCTGCATCCGGTGACACGTCTACCCCAAAGTAGAGGCAGCCCCGGGCAATCGGGTTGGGATTTCCGAAGAGTGTCTTGACGACATTGTATTCTGAAATGGTGGTTTCGTTGCCATCACTGTCTGCGGCGGTCTCGGTGCGTCGATTGAGATCACCGGTACTGTCGACCCAATACACGACTATCAGACGCGAGCCGACCCCAGTGTCTGAGATCGCTGACGTATCGGGATTGCGAATCTTGAAGGCCAAGACCATGCAGCCGCCTGCTTGGGTGGGATCAGTGATCAGATTCCCGGCTTTGTCAGCACCCAGGACTTTAGTGTAAAGGAAACCGCCGTCAGCGGCAGGCACCATCCGGCGCAAGTCCGCATCAATCATGCTGATCACCGCGATCGCTTCATCATTGGCCGCACGCGCGCTTTCACCGCCACGAAACAGTTTGGTGGCGGTGCTTAAAACGCCGACCATCGCGATGGAAATGACCATGAAGATCATGATCGAAATCAGGATCTCGAGCAGGGTGAAGCCAGCGCGGCGGGTCATCGTGAGCCCTCAGTCGCCAAGACTGTGACTGGCGCGTAACCGTGCAGGGTCATTGTCGAAATTACCGGCGCGCGGTTCATCGGCAGGGCCAGATCATCGGCGGGATTAATGGCCCGGGTTGGAATAGGATTATAGCGCCAGGAGAGTCGCACCTCGATGCCATCCGCCTCTTTTTTTGCATAGGGCCATGAAAAAATGGACCCTGACGAATTCCACAGACCTGAGGTGGATACTGATTCGGTGGCGAGCTTCGACCAATCGAGGTAACTGTTGAAACCTTCGCGTGCGCCGTCGGCAGTGAGGTCGCCATCGATCGCCCCGGCCATCACTTTGGCCTCGATGGTCAAAGGCAGGTTGTCATTTTCTTCTGCATCAGCGTGGGCCGAGATGAAATTTGACGGATCGAAACGCATGCGATGCAAATGCCATGGGAAGCCGGCCCACGAATAGACCCGACTGCGGTAATGTTGCGCGGTCAGGGTGACCGCACTTTCAGGCATCGCACTCGGATAGCGCGGCCACCAGCCAACCGCAAGAGGTGGGAGAGTGCCAGTTGTCCATGAACGTCTAGTGGTGTTATAAAGTCCACGCAGCCATTCTGCGGTATGATATTTGTTATAGTTCGGATTCGGCACAAACACTGCCATGTTGGGGATGCCTTGATTACGATCAGGCCCTGCGGGAAACAAGGATTCCAGATTGGTACCGGTACTGGCGATTGAGCCATCTGGGTTGCAGATAACGAGCGCTGGGGCCTGCAGAACTTTGGGAATGAGTTTTTTATTGGCATCCATTTCACCATCGGAAAATGAAAACCAGCCGCTGTCGATCTGATCGGCATCAGGAATGTCATAGACCGGGCCGATGGGCAGCATCTGAATTGGCAGCGGGGCAAAGAGCGGTTCAACAACCACGGTGGTCGGGGTCGGCGTTTCACTGGTGATCAGGTGGATGCGACCTTCGGAACCAAGCAATGCCCGGCCCACGAGTTTGACGACTTGTCTGCGGCTTTGGCCCCCATTCCAACTCGCATCTGCATCCAGCGCCAAGCTCGCAGCGCGTAACGCGGCCAAGGCGGCGGCATCGGCAGATACCGCGACGGGGTTCAGTTGCTGAAAGGCAAACACTTCGCCGTCGATTTCGACCAAGCCCATCCGTCGATCAACCCCAGTGCTGAAAATGTCGCCATTGCCTACGGCGTACATCGGCAGCGCGCCCGTCTTGGGCATGGTATAGACGATGGCGGTGCCAGAAACGAAAGCGACGACACCCGGACTGATTTGTCGACCTGCTATATTAATGACGCCTGGCCACGTTCCGGCACAAAGAGCGTCGATCTGGAGATCCACCCCCGGGCGAGACGTGGTGTTCGGACTATTCGAGCGCAGATCTTCACCACCGAAAATCAATGCGCCGGGAAAAAGCGGAGGTTTCAAAGGATCTAAGTCTGGGAAAGTAAATCCATCGAGACGGGGCAAGCACGACGGTGGCTGAGGATAGTTACTTCCCGACGACCAATCACGGTTGGCATTCCATCCGGTGCCACAGACGGCCAACCAATCATTGCTAACCATCGGGTAGGGAAGGCCGGCAGTGAAAGCGAAGTAACCGTCTTTGGCATCATACGGTTTGCGAGTCGCTGGTAGTTGATTGGCTCGGCCAAAGCCATCGTGAGAGACAAATCTAATTATTCGCTGAACCGGTCGAAAGGGCAAACCGTCCACTCTGGGTGGAATGGGCAAAGCCTTTGGCTCTCCCCGAATCTTAGGAGTCAAGGTCACGACATCTCCAGCCTCGAACCAATGGCCGGCGACGTCGTTTTCGGTCTGGACTGGGACGACCACGGTATCCACCGCCGGAAAGGTGGCGGCAGCACCGTCGTGAATGGGGACCGCACTGGGGATCGACGGTGCCGGAAACACCGGCGTATAATCCGGCTTGAATTGCTCTACTCGGTACGGATAGGTGCCCATAAAAGCTGAGCGTTGCTGGCCACGGGCGATCACGGCATTATGCGTGACTGATTCCTCGGCCCAGCCCCAACCTCCAGAGTTCACGAGGTACGAACGGATAGTGGTCTTATCTAAAACGATCGTTTGGTAACTGATCCATTCACAGCGGCCATTGGGCGCCAGCAATTGCGCCATGCACGGAGCGCGCGCTGGCTTTGGATTTTGCGTGGCTTGCAGGGCAGCTCTGCTGGGCGCGGCATCGACTGGATACGGGAATGGCGGGCGCCCTTCGACCTCCGTCCATTGGTCACCTTCTACCGCCATGCTGACCAACCAGACTAACGGCGGAACCGCGTCAGATTTAGTCGAGTAGCCAAAAACATCGGTGGTGGGTGCCAACCCGCGATAATCAAAACCGGGCAGTGGCGCATTGGTAGAGTCCACTAGCGGTTGCAGGTTTATCAATTTATTGCCCACCACTTTATCGTAGTGGTAGTAAATTACTGCAACCATACCGGCATCAGTCAGCAGGCGAACGACGCCGCCATTCTTTGGCCAAGCGGAAATGGGGACATTGGGCGGGGTGGTCAGCGTGATGTCACCACCGGTGAAGGTGTTTTCCAGAATGAGGGGGTCGGGATTGGGCGTTCCCCCGGAAAACACCGCCCAAGTCTGCCATTGCAGGATCAGATCATTGGCGCCAATCGATGTCTTCGGATCAGGGTCACCATTCTTGAAATCATCACTCAATGTACTCGCGCCACTGTAGAGATGACTCAAGAATGTATCGCGATTCGGAGTCGCGGGTGGAATCGTATCGGCGAGCGCCACATAAAAATCACCCGGTACCACCAGGGAACCAACTTCATGGCGTTGGGTCGCGGGCCATTGATAGGCAGGAATGGCACTGTCGGTCTGGGTATTTTGGCGCTGGCCGCGGGCGCAGGCATTCAGGGTGGCGGGCATCTTCCAATCGCTGTTGGGGGTCATCGTGCCGTACCGGATGTATTCGTCGCCCACCCGGATCATGCCGCGGGCGGGGATGAGTTCTTCGACGCGCAGGCCAGCCAAGCCTAAAATAGAAGGGACCTTGACCTCTATTTTCAGGGGGAAAATGGTGTCACGCATTTCCAGATCGGTACCTGGAAGGTTTTCCCGGGCGAGCACCGTGGTCGCCAGCAATAACGCTGGCACGGTGAAGCGATCACCCGCTTTGGGCTTCAATCCAGGATCGTCAACCGCGGTCAGATCGCGGCCAGGCAAGCCATCGAGCACCACCGCGACACTGCCGGGCTGCCCGGTGCCAAGCGCGATTTGGACATGATACCAGCGATGCTTCTCAAGCCCTTCCTTGGGCAGGATAACGCCGTGCATGACCCGATTGTCTTTGAGCAGACGTGAAAAATTTGAACGGCGGCTAAACGTGTCCCCCAGAATGGGCGCCAGGGAAAGCGGTCCAGTCAATGAGCGTTCATCCACTCCCGCAAAGAGATCAAATTTGTTAGCACCGGGAATGAAGGTGATGTCGTCACCCATGTTATAAAGAGGAGCGACTTTATGCTCAGCGGATGGCGCTGAAATGCAGAGAGCCAGCATGGTCAATTTGCGGATCGTGGCGTCAGGAGCTGCCGAAAACGGTTTCGGATCAAAATACAGCCCGACATAGTTTTGCTGGCTGTTGGACCCGGGATTGGTAACTCCGCCAGCTTCGGTCGTGATGCATTTCCCGGCGGCGTCTACGGCGAGCGTGGCCGTGATGTCAACGGGCATCCGCACTTCCATGATCGGCACCACTGCTCCGGTGGTCCAATCGGTGGTCTGCTTGAACCAGAACGACAGATGTCGACTGGACATTTCCTGGTCCATGAGGGCACCATACATCACCCGGGTCAGCGGGCCTGATTGCGGTGCCGCCGGGGCGGGTGCATCCAAACTGATCGCGACGACTTTGTCTTGGCGCAACATGACGCCTTCGGTTTCAAGGGCATCATCATCCGCTTGATTAGAAACGGTGGTTTCGGGCAATACCGCGCGGCTATCTTTGCGTTCGTCGCCAGCCGCCACGGCCTTGTCACGACCAAACGTCGACCGCCAGGTGATGTTCAGATGCACCGGGGCGGTGCGGGTGGAACCGGCTGCGGCATTGTCTGCCAAAGTCGGCAAGGTCGCTGGTGAAAGACCACCTGAACTATTTGGCGCAATGCTGGGATAGGGAGTGATGTCAGGCTTGAGGTCGATGATCCGATTGATCGCTTTCGGGCGCGATTCCATGGCACTGGTCCAGCGCTGACGCGAGAGCAGCTCAAGCGTATCTTGTGAATTCCAACGGAGTTCGAGCGCCTGTTCTTGCGGCACCGCCTGGACGATGCTGGTGCGGGTTTCCTGGGCGGCGATATTGCCGGCACTGTCGCGCACGGTGCTCGCCGATTGCACCCGGAACACCCCACTCGTCGCCAAGGACGCCGGTTGGCGTTCGCGTCGGGCCGTGTCCGGCCCCATGAAGGGTTTGAGCAGTTCGCCACCGGAAAAGGAATAAATCGAGGCGGCGGCAAGCGTGAGCGCGTAGAGATCGGGATAGGTCCTGATGCCAGCGGGGGCAGGAAGGAGCGGAATCACCGGCCAGTCCTTGTACGGCTCAACCAAACGCTCGGCTGCGCCAATCTCGTGAATGTTGATCGAGGGCGGAGCTGCCAAAGCCAAGCCGTCACCAACTTTACCAAAGGCATTGCCCGAACCCCCGTGCATGATTCCCTGGGCATTGGTGTTGCTCGAGAACAGCGAATTGCGCATCAGCGCATTGCCCTGGGCATTATTCTGCACGCTGGATCCGACATAAGCCCAAGCGCGCTGATTGCCGGGTTTCACTGATTCTGATTCAAGCCAACTTTCGTCGGCGAGAAGTCCCTCTGGCATGTCGGTAAGCAGGAAGTGGGTGAAGCTATTGTCGGTGCATTCGGCCACCACATTCCCCAAGTCGATCAGACCGCGACCCGGCGCCGGATTGTGGAACGTGAGGATCGTACCCAGACGCGCCAACTCAGCGCGTGACAAGCGCGGACGGAATTCGGTGATCGGTATTTTCTGTGAAAACAATTGCCGAGGATCGGCGCCAAGCAGGTCATCCAGTTTGGTAAAGGGGCCCATACGTAAACGCAGAGCCATGATCGCGTCGACCAATTGTCCGGTCGGATTGTAATCATCGAGTTGCGCGTTGGGATAGAATCCTGCGGGCAGCACCACCTCGCTATCATCCCAATCCATGATGTTCACTGATTTCAAGACCTCGGTCCAGCCTTTCGGCCCCAACGTGTTGGCAGAGATGCGGCCTGATTCGTCACTGATGGTGGTGCCGATCAGGGCTTTGGCGCCGGTCGGGTTGAATCCCACCGCGCCTGGATTCACCGGAATCTGACTGACGGTGTTGAGTGGGGTCGCCAACAATGGCGTGCTGGTCGGACCCAAGGGAAAATCTGAGAGATAGATCTGCAGCGCAGTCCAGGGCTGGGTCTTATTGGTGAGCCAATGATCCTGAGTGCCATACACGGCAATCGCACTGCCGAAATTTTGCGCCGTGATGCCATAGATGTGCGCCGTCTGCGCAGCTTGCAAAGTACGGGTGCCCGCCAGACCCATTGATTGCGAAAACAAGAATGGCAGGCCGAGCAACATCAACGCGATCAAGATGATCATCGCGATGATCAAGGCCGCGCCCGACCGGGCAGAAGATTGGTGTCGGCTCATAGGGATGGACTCAGAGCGATTTTGCTGCCCGACACCAGGCCGGTCGTGGGATTGATCGTGATCAGTGCTTGGTCTTCTTGTTCGGCAAAGACCCCACGCACCGTCCAGGTCAGATCACTGCCCCCAGAAAATCCGGCGACCCCGATCGAGCCATTGGGTTGCACGAGAAAGGTCGCCGGCTGGGTCACAAAGTCGACGCCATCCGGCAGGCGCGCCGGCTTATCGACGCCAATACGGAACAAGGCCGGATCGTCGAGTACGGCGACCGGGTCCAACGTGAGAACGGTTGAGCCATCACCTTGCATCCCGGGGCTGACCGTGGCATGGCCCAGGTGGGCGATGAGCTTGTCGGCGTCATCATCATTCAGGATCGGGTTGATCGGGTCGCTGGCGACGAGTTGCCGGTGGGCGATGAGTTCGCCATCGCAATGCAATTCGAGCGCATCTTGAGTGAACACTAGACCATATTCGTGCCAGCGATCATTACCGCCGACTTCGATGCCCAGATTTCCCACTTGCAGGTCGTGCTTGTTTCCGCGGGGCGAGTTGGTGAGCGAAGAGATCATGATCGGCGAACCACCTTTCGGAGTTATCCAGCCGAGGACTTCCCAGCACGCAAACGTCGGTCTGATCGTGAAATCAGGCCCGGTGGGTTTTGGCGTTGGTAAGGGAATGCTGACGTTGGCCGCCTCATACATTTCGAGATTCGCACGGCGCAAGATTAAGCCCACGGTGGCGCCGTCGGTATGGTCGCTGTCCGTCGGCGCGAGCAGGACCAAGGGGGCAAACCCATTGCTCATGACCGACGGCGGACGGGCGGTGATCGTCAGAGCGAATCCATCGGTGGGTTTGCCGACTCGGCGACTCAAGCGGCGGTTCGGGTTACCCTGCGCACTGCGCGCACCTGATTTGTCGAAGATGGTGATCGAGGGCAGCGGAAACGTGCCGGCAGGTGGCGACCCTTTTTGACGGCTGGCAATGCCATGACCCGTGCGGCCATCAGCAACCAGGATGTCAGCTTCTATTCCTGGGGCTTCAAATGTATCTTGTCCCGGTTCGCACTGGGAATTCCAAACCGACAGTCTGGTGACGCCTGAAATAGTCCGGTCTGTGATGTTGGCATACAATTGAACGGCCTGACCAGAGGCGCGGGCAGTGTAGCGGGCTTGGCGGATGAGACTGGTCAGCAACTGTTCGGTCGCGGTCAGGCGGTTGACCTTTTGCGAGGTCAGAAACGCGGCTACGCCGATCGTGGACAAGATCACCAGGATGCCGAGAACGATCAGCAGCTCGATCAACGAGAATGCGGCGCGCTGGCGATTCATGCGCAGTTCATTTCTTGACCCAGGTGGTGATATCGTCGCCGCTGACATTGCCGCCTTGATCGATCTCATCTCGGCCGACCGACCACAGTTGATAACTGTCACGACCCGGAGGATCTGCCTTGTCGATGATTTCAGTCGCGCTGTCGTCGAATGGCAGATAGAGGGCCGGGCGATAATGGAATGACATCTTCCAGCCGTCGACCACCGGCGATTTGAAATCGTTGACGCCGACTTCCTTCAAGCTCTCGACCAGGGCCTTACTGACGTCATCCCATTTAGCGGACGGCTTGTTATCCGGTAAGGGATTGAATGGGCTTTCGTTGAACTTCGGATTGCCAGCAAACAACCCATCAAAAGTCCCACCCTCGGGATATTTTCCCTGAGTCTGGCGATAACTTTCCAGGGCCGCACGGAGCTGATCCATGGTTGCCTGCGTCTTAGCGCGTTTGGCTGCTTCTCTCGCAAGTCGGATGCCGGCGAAGATCATGCCCATCAGGATCATGATGATCGTGATCACGATCAGCAGCTCCATGAGGGTGAATCCACCACGGGAAACGATGACGGAGGCTTGGGCGGGTGGGCGATTCATAGTTCCTCGCAGAAGACGTTTACAGCTTGGACCGACCGGACAGCGTTGGCGGCCGAGCGCGGGCAGCCAGTCAGTCAGTGGCCAGGCTGACAGTGGCCAGGCTGACAGTGGCCAGTCAGTCAGTGGATGCCCCATGCGATTTCGTACGAATGCCCCGCGGACCTGTTGAGCCTATTTCGTGGAGCTGAGTGTCATAAAGCGCCAGCCCGTCGGCCAGCCCTCGCCGGCGAAGCTGACCAGCAGGCCTTGGAAGCCGGCGATTTCCGTGGTGTAGCGCTGTCCGTTGTCGCTCAGGATCGTGCCGCCGCGCCCGCTGACAGCGCACCAGCGGATGGTCGGCACGTTGCCGGCGGTGACCAGATCTGCCAGGGATGGCCCGGATCTGGAAGGCTGCCCGGCGTTGGGGATCACTGCCGGCGGCTGAGTGAGCAGGGTCCAGATGATGGTCACCTCGTCGTCACCGGCGTTGGCCGCACTCAACGCTTGACGCAGGGCTTTGACGCTGACCTGCACGGTGCCGTCGTGTTCGAATTTGCGGTTGATCGCGGCCAGTGCGGAATCGGGTTGCTTGCTCAGCCACGCAGCGACGTCAGGAGTGGTCCAGCGCTCGGCAGTGGGCACGAAGACCAGACCTTTCAAGCGCGCCAACGGTTCGCTGATGGTCGCGGCGGCGAGCTCATGCACCTGGCCCACGCGCGGATTCGGCAGGTCGATGAAGGTGGTGACATTGCCAACCCAGGCGCGGGCTTGGATCGCCGGCAAGCGCGTGCCGTACGTCAATTCCTGGCGCGGCAATTCAGTGGTGAAGGCGACCACTGCGGCGTTGGTGTCGCTGTGCCGCATCAGCAGCCACCCGACGAGGCCGACGAATACCACCAGGCCGACGAAACCGAATTGCCAGCGCCGGCTGTTGGCAGCTTCGCGTTCGCCTTCACCGGTCAGGATCGCCGGACTTTTTTTGCCTTTGATCCCGGCTTTGCCGAGAACCGACGATTTCGGTTTGTTCAACGAGGCGGTCTTGGTGCGTTCCGAAGCCGTGCGGCGTTCGGTGCCGGGCTTGGCCGGCTCGGCCGGCGCTTCGTCATCCAGACCCAGGACATCACCCATCGCCAGGGCCAGGTGGTCGGACATCGCCTTGCGTGCCTCCTGCTGCTGGCGGGTCATGCCGGCTTTGGGCGTCGGCTGGGACAACGGGCGGTTGGCAGGCGCGGAGGGTGCTTCCGGCTGGCTGTGCGCCTGCGGCACCGGTTGCGGCGTGGTCGGTGACGGTACGGCAGGAGCCTCAGCCTTGTCCGCGATCCCGTCGGCGCGCAGGCGGAACGGATTTTTGCAGGTCGTACAGCGAACCGTCTTGCCGATCAGCACCGGTTTCAACGGGTACTGGGCAGCGCAGAAAGGGCAGGCGAACATCGAGGCAGGAGCAACGGACATGGCCACGATTGAACGGCTGAAGTCGTGCTGCTGAAGGCGCAAGGCGGCTGCCTGCGGGGGCGTGTATTGGTCAGTGCGGGAGCCGGCGACTGGCAGCCGATGAGCGCCTGATCAGCACCGGATCAGTCGGCCCAATCCTCGTCACCCAAGCCGCGAAAGCGCGACGCCGGCAGCGTTTTTGCACCCGCGTAAAAAGAGCTGACGGCAGCTGAGGCGGGAATCAGCCGGGCGCCTCCGGGGACGCGCTCTGCGGCGGGATTCCCCGCGATCAGGCGCAATTCATCGGTCGGCACGACGCCCCCGCGGATGACCACCAGATCGACCGGCGGCAGGGCGAACGGCGTCACGGAATCGCCCGTGGCATCCGGCCACAAGCAGGCGGTGCGCACGACGTTGGTGTCGAGGTCGTGCAGCGCCAAGGCTTCGGGCCACTGATACGTGGGATGGGCGAGACGGCCCGCGGCGCGTTCGCTGCGATATCGCCACAGGGCCACGCTGCTGGCGCGCGACAGGCGCGGCATGGCTAGGTCGGCAATTTGGACGGCGCGCAGGATTTCCCAATTGGCGATGGCCCGCGGGCGATCCCACGGGTACGGCCCCGCGTCGCTGTCGCCGGTGTGGCGGTCGTCTTCGGTGTCCAGCGGCGTCAGCTGCGGAGCGGCGATCAGCAAGCGATCGACCTGGGCCAACGCGACCACCGCATGCCAGTGCGGCCCAGCAAAAGGCACATGCAGTTCGAGCGCGACCTGACGCCAGCCGGGATAGGTCCGCGGCCGATCATCGGTGGCCGAGTTCGTGTCGCTTGCGGTCAGCGGTGGCCGGCCGAGGTCCCAGTGCGCGCGCGCGCCGGTGGCTTGATCATGCCACTGCGCCGGACGATAGGCCGCATGATCCGCGGCGCGCGATGCCCGAGCATCGAACGCCACACCGGGGATCGTCAGCAAGGCCGCGGCCAGCGTGTCTGCGGTGGTCGGCGATGTTTGTTCAGATTCATAGAATTGCAGGGTCAACATGGCCAATCCCGCAGCGCTTGGCGGAACAACGCCACCAACCCCGGATGCGCCAAGCGGCTACCGACTTCGTCAGCAGCGCACCACTGGGCGCGGTCGTGCTCGGCACTCAACTCGACCGCCGAGGTCGCGGTCATGGCCGGATAATAGACGGTGGTCTTGGTGATCCGCCCCGCCATTTGATAGGTCGTGTACACCGGGGGTCCGAGAATTTCGACCATCGCGATGCCGCATTCTTCAGCGCATTCGCGCAGTGCCGTCTGGATCAAGGTTTCACCGGGATCGACGTGGCCTTTGGGGAAACCCCATTCGCCATGTTTGGTGGCGCGCAGCAGCAGCCAACGTGGTTTATCAGCATGGCGCAGGAACAATCCCGAGGCGACGAGATCGCTCGCTGGCAGGTGCGGAATCAGCGGCGATTCACCAAATGGCAAAGGAGCAATTGGCGCGGGCGCCACCGTCAGGGGATCAACCATGCGCGGCAGTGTGCAACCCGAGCCGGGCTGTCACGTGTTCAGCGGTCGCCCAGCGGCCGCGGTGCTTCACGACGGATGAAAGCCTTGGCTGGATGATGGTCATCAAGCCACCTCGCCAGCCGCTGTGCGGTGGCCGGCAGCACGAACGTCACCAAGGGGTACGCGCGGCCAGCCCGGTGCAGCACTACCGCCATCAGGCCGGCGGTCGGCAGCAGCTCCAGCTCGGCAGCGGCGGGGTTCAGCACCAGGGCCCGACGCCACCACCACCCCTGCGTGACGGTCAACGTCTGGTCCTGATTCCAGGTCAAGGAACGACGCTGGAGCAGCGCCCACCCCGGCACCAGCAGCGCCATCGCGGGAATGACCGCGGTCCACGCCACTCCCCAGTCGATGGTCCGACTGACCAGCAGCACCCCGGCCGCGGCGCCCAACATGATAAGGCCGATGGCCGCTCTGAGCGGGCTTCCAAGGGTGATGGTGTCGGCCATTGCCGCAGATTAGTCGGCGGCGCGGGGTGCCTAGGAGTCTGTCGGAGATAGGCT
>JANYGY010000240.1 GCA_025362255.1 Planctomycetales bacterium | reverse complement strand
GCATCGACGTTGTCGATCAGGATGACCGCCGCGCGATCGAGCTGGCCGCGCAGGCCGGCGTTCTCGCCCGGGGCGAATGCGCGACGCGCCAGATCCTGGGCGCCGGTGGCGACGAATTCTGGACCATCGACCCACACCGCTGATTCGTCGCCCAGCATCTGCCGGTACTCATGCGCCACCGCGCGCAGCAGATGGGTTTTTCCGCAGCCCGCAGGTCCATGCAGGTACAGCGGATTATGCTCGAGGCCGGGCTGCTCGACCACCCGCCGGCAGGCGGCGAGCGCGATCTGATTCCCGGGATCTTCAAGGAATCCGTCAAAGGTCCGGGTCCGGCTGATCGCTGACGAGGCCTCGGCTGGAGTGCCATCCAGATCGACGATCAGCGCGCTGATCCCCGGCGCGGCATGCGCCAGCCAGCGTTCAGCGGCGGGCAAGGCGAATTGATGGGCAACCATCGCCCACAGGGCATTGGGCACGCGCAGGTGGACCTGCGCAGAAGCAGGCGCCAGATGGATCACGGGCAACAGGATCTCGGCGACCTCGGGCGTGAGATCGGCGGCGAGGGCACTGCGCAGGCGAGTGGTCAGGTCGGACACAGAAAAGGATGCTCCATGCGTTGCATCCATAACCAACCCCCCAGCATCCCTACCCCAATGGCAACCCTGCAAGAGCTGCTCAAAAGTCATCTCGAAACGCGCAATATCAGCGTTAAAACGCTGGCTGAACGCGTGGGCATCAGCTACCCGACGGTTCTCGCCCTGATCAACAAGGGGAGCATTCCGCGCAGCCAAGACCATCGTGACGCTCTGCGTGAAGAGCTTGGACTGACCACCGACGCGTGGGCGGCGGTGTTTTCTGCGAGTATGCGCGATGGGGTCGAGATCCCCGCTGATGGCCCACTGACTCTCCAGCAGCTGGTCACCAAGGCGATGCTCATGCAAGGCTACAGCGAGCAGTCGTTGGCCGATAAATCCGGGCTGCCGTATCCGACATTGCTGGGCGTCACGCGCAAAGGCGCCATCCCGCGCAGCGACGCGCTCGCCCGCATAGCCGAAAGCTTGAGCATCGATGAAGAGCTGATGGAAGCTGCGGTGGCGTTGTCGAAGGAACGCCGCGGGCAGAGCGAATCCACGATCTTCAGTCAGCCAGTGGGGACCACCGACGACGCTGCGGATGACGCGCATGACGATGACGAGGCCCAGCCGACCGACGTCGTCGAAATGTCCTCGCTGGCCCAACTGGCGCTTGATGCGATCACCAAATCAGGGGTCAGCACCGCGCATTTCGCCAAGCAATTCGATATTCCGTATCTGTCGCTGATGCGCTTGATCCGCGAAGGCGTTGCGCCCGTGCGATCCTCAGCGCTTGAGCAACTGCGTCAGGCCCTGGAGCTTGAGCAAGCGGCCTTCGAGGCGGTGCTCGAGCATTCGCGCGCCCATCCCGAACCCGCCAGCCGCGCCAAGGCCAGCGAGATCGCCTCGAATCCGCTGCAAGCCTCGCTGCTGCGCTTGGTCGATGACCGCAATCTGACGATCAAGAGCTTCGCCGAGCTGGCTGACCTCAGCGTGCTGACCGCCACCCGTCTGCTGCGCAAGGGCGATCTGCCCGGCCGACAGGCGACGCACGGAAAATTGCGCGGTCTGCTTGGCTTGGCCGAAGCGGAATACGATCTGCTCCTGCAACGGGCGCGCGCAGTCGGTGCCGGTGAAGCGACCGAGGACGACCAGGAAGCGCAACCGTCCGCACTCATGCAGCCGCAGACAGAACCGTATCTCCGGCCAAGCCCGGTGGTGCTGTCGTTCAACGCCAATCAATTCCAGCCCACCCAGGCGGCCTCGGTGCCGATCGGCGAACCGACCGACGCCGATTTCATGGCCTTGATCGCGCGCTTGGCCCCCAAGCAACGGCGGACGCTCATGGGAATTTTGACCAGCATGGTATAAGTTGTTTGCCTCAAGTCGCCTTGCGTCGCCTTAAAATTGTCAAGGAAATGTTTAGATATTGTTAATGTGAGATGAAGAACGACTTGACCGAGGCAGCCGGGTCCACCATCCCGCATCCATGAGCTTGCAAGCCGTCCTCCGTCTGCTTTTACCGCGGGCAGATCATTTTTACGACATCCTCGAACGGCATGTCAGCGTCCTCGACCAGGCTGCCAAAGAGCTTGCCCGGCTGAAGGACCCAACCGTGCCCGTGCCGTCGCTGCGCGAACGCATCCAGGACCTCGAGCACCAGGGCGACCAGGCCTTCCAGGATATGCTCGAGGCCTTGGGACGGACCTTCGTCACCCCCATCGATCGCGAAGATCTGCAGAAGCTGTCGAAAAGGATCGATGATGTCATCGACCTGATCAACGCCACGGTGCGCGCCTTCGTGCTGTTCGGCATCGAGCGACCGACTCGCCCAATGACCCTGCTGATCGACCAGCTCGCAGCCTGCAGCACCGCGCTGGCCTTGGCGGTGCCCAAGCTGCGTCAGCACAGCTACCCGGAAATCATCAAGACCGGTAGCCAAGTGCATTTTTTTGAAAAGGAAGGTGACGTCGTCTTCCGCGATGCGCTGTCGGCTTTGTTCCACGATCCGGCCATCGATGCGAAGACTATTTTACGCGAAAAAGAGGTGCTGGAAGACCTCGAAAAAGCGATCAACCGTTGTGACCAGGCAGCTGAACTGTTGATCAATATCGCCGTGAAGAACAGCTGACCGGCGCCTTTGCGCACCATGCCGGCAGCAGCCGGCGTGGTGCGCAGCGTGCGGTCCTCGAGCCACCATCCCCGATTTCGGAAACAACGCCGTGCTCACGTTGCTCATCATCGTCATCCTCGCGGCCTTGATCTTCGATTACATCAACGGCTTCCACGATGCGGCGAATGCCATCGCGACCACTGTTGCCACTGGCGCGATGAGTTTTGGCGCAGCGGTGGTGATCGCCGGCATATTCAACTTTCTCGGGGCGATGGGCGGTGAAGAAGTCGCCAAGACGATA
>JANYGY010000152.1 GCA_025362255.1 Planctomycetales bacterium | reverse complement strand
CACCGCGCGCAGGTTCGGACCTACAGGCCAGAACGGGGCCCCGGCGATGGTAAAAAATCGCGGATCGACCGGGTCGATGCTGACGAACGGCATCGACGGGGCGCCGCCGACCGTGACCGGAGCCAACTCGCTGGTCGCCTTGGCCCCGCTGACCCACTGCGCCTCAAGTCGCAGATGATAGACGCCGGGTTGGCTTGGCCGCCAACGGGCGGTGAATATTTCCCGCCCGTCCGGTAGCACTTCTTCGTGATCGCCGCGATCTTGGCCGACCATCGGCATTTCGCTGAAACCGGGGATGCGCTGCGTGCTGCCGTCGGGCCGGGTCACCACCAGATCGACGGTGAATTCAGCCGGATCATAGGGATTTTGAGGAAACGGCTGGGGTCGGAAATGGATCTGCCAGCGTTCGCCGGTGGTAGCGGTCGCCGGATCAGTCTGCACTTCGGCCAAGCAGCCGGGCGAGTTGCCAGCTGCGACCAGAGATTCCGCGCGTAGGTCGGTGACCCCGATCACCGTGCGCTTGGCCGAGGCGCTCCAAAAGAACAGTCCGCCGTGCACGATGACCGCGCTTTGCGCGCCATCCCACGTCGCATCGATGCCGGTCACCGGCTCGTCATCAGTGAACACGATCGCCACCGATTGTGTCCCGGGTTGCAGGATGCCCGGACGCAGGCGTTGGAACCACCGCCCGTGTTGGTCGGTAACATACGCGCCGACGCCGAGGTCAGCCGGCGCATCCGCCGGGACGGTGCAGGTCGCGGTGAAGATCATGCCACCGGCAGGCAACGTTCCGTCGAGCGGAACCACGGTGGTCAGCGGCGCATTCAGCGTGATGTCGACCGCGGCCAACGGTGATGCGACGATGACCAGGCCCAAATTCAGGCCCACACTCAGGCAGACCAGCCGAAGGACCTTCCACATGCGAACACTACCGGGCGAAGGCCCGCGGCGTTGAGTCGTCATCATGGACGCAGCGCGTCCCCAGCGAGAAAATTGCGGATCAGGCGCAGGCCGACGTCGCCGCTTTTTTCAGGATGGAATTGCAGCGCCGCGAGATGTCCGCGGCGAACTCCGGCGCAAAAAGAGCCGCCGTGATCAGCGGTGGCGATCACCTGCACGCCAGGCCCGGGCACGCAGTGGTAGCTGTGGACATAATAGAAACAGCTCGCCGGAGCGATGCCGGCGCTCAGCACGGAATCCGTCAGCGTCGTCGGATTCCATCCCATGTGCGGCACTTTCACCGCGCGGTCGCTGGGCGTGAAAAGCTCGACCGTGCCGGGCAGGATTCCCAGGCACGCGACGCCACCGTCTTCGGCACTGCGCTCGAACAGCAGCTGCATCCCGACGCAGATCACCAGCACCGGTTTGTCCGCCGCCACCGCCCGGCGTATCGCCTCGCCCAGACCTTTGGCGCGCAGGCTGGCCATGCACGAGCCGGCCGCACCCACGCCGGGAAAGACCACCCGGTCAGCGCGATCGACGACCGCTGGATCGGCGGTGACCTCAGCTTGGTGTCCGAGATGCGCGAAGGCCCGTTGAACCGAAGTGAGGTTGCCGGCGTCGTAATCGATTATCGCGGTGGCCATGAGGGTTGCACGGTAGCGTCGACCACCCGTCGGCAAAGCCGCTTGGTCAACCAGATCCCCGCCCTACACCGGGCGCCTCATGCAGGGCAAGCACATCCAGATCCGTATCATCTCTCTGCTCGAAGAAGCGGCCAACAGCTTCGAACAGTTAGAGACCCTGGCTAATCGCACCTTGCGCCAGATCCCGGCGGATGACCTCGAAATCGTCGACCTGCGGGCGATCGAGCGCGATTACGTCAACGACGAAAATGAGCCGGGCAGCGAGATGGACCACATCGTGTTCATCAAATACCGCACGGATCACGTCGAAGAATAAACGTCGAGCAGACCGGCCTCATCCGCCAGGCTCTTTTCTAAGGCGCGCTGCTGCGGATCGGCTGACTGCTCTATCAGAACGTACGACCATTCCTGGTGCCATTGGCGTGGTCGGCGGTGCTCGCACCGGGCATGTCGCCAAAGGCACCGTCCTGATCAGCTGCGGCGTCGTGCTCATCAGCGGGATCGACAACGTGCTGCGCCCGATGCTGCTCGGCGGGCGCTCGCAGCTGGGCATGTTGCATCTGTTCATCGGCCTGATCCTCGGGCCGGTGGTGATGGCGATGGCTCTTAGCCTGGATGGTGCCTACAGCATCGAAGCAGCGGATCTTGGAGTGGATCTGCCAGCGGCGAGCGACTCAAACGGCACGCGGTAAAAACGCTTCGGCGATTGCCTGAGGTGCGCGCCGCTGCGAGGGTGGCGACCTATGAATGACTCGTCGCGCCCCGCTCGCCCAGTCGCACCACCTTCACCATTCGGCCCGCCCCCGGCGGTGCATGTGGCCCCGCCGACACTGGCTGCCCCGCAGCTGGCGGTCAGCGCTCCGCAGCCAGCGATCAGCGCCCAACAGGCACCCGCCCTGCCACCGCGCAGCCAGGTCGTGCGCAGCTCGCAGCTCGGCAACAGCACTCAGCACGTTGAGGTCAGCAGCAACGGCGAGGCCCTCAATCGCCAGCTCGACGCGATCATCAGACCGACCACGGTCGAGGATCTGGCGAAAAAAGGCGGCCAGCTCAAGGCGGTCAAAGAGCGCGACCTGCGTGAGCTGATCCGTCAATCGCTGCTTCAATTGCTCGCCAGCGAAACCGCGATGAGTAGCGCCGAACAAGAACGCATTCTCGATCGGGTGCAGGGCGAGCTGAAGAAAAAGATGACCGCGCACGCCGGTGAACAGGCCGAACGCTTGGCGGTGGCGGCGGAAAACCAGGCGCTGCATGGGCGCATGCAGCAACTCGAACAGGATCACGCCGACCGCGCCGGCGAACTCGGCCGGCTGCGCGCCTCGCTCGCCACCGCGCAGCGTGAGGTGATCGAGCTGCGCGCCGATCTCGATCGTCAGGCATTGCTCGCTCCGCAGCCCATGACTGCGGGCACCAACGAGGAGCCGTGGGCGCGCGCGGTTGACGAGGCGTGGTTTTCCGGCCGGCAACGCCGCGAGGCCGCACGGGGCGGCACGCCCACGGGCGAGCTGCTGTCGACCGCGTTGCAGGGCCACTTGGCGACCTGCGCCGAACTGCTCGCGGACTACGCCGCCAATCCGCCGGGTGGCGATGCTGCGGCCGATGTCCTGGCGCGCATCCGCGTGCTGCTCGCGGTGCACGTGCGGGATCAAACCTGGATCAGCGAATTGCAGCAGCGCGCGACGGTGGTCGCCGGCGAGCGGGATGACGCCCGCGCGGCCGCCGAGGCCGAGTTGCAGCGCACCATCGAAATCGAAGCCCAGCTCGACGAGCTGACCGCCCAGCTGGCGGCGTATGAGGCGGGGGTTGCCGAACGGGATGACCTGATCGCCGGGCGTGACGCCGCGTTGGCAGAGGCCGATGCCGCGCTGGTCGCCGCGCACGCCGATCTGGCGGCGCACGCGGCGCATGAAGAACGCACGCCGTACCTGACCTTGCCCGACACCAGTCGCGACGGTGAACTCACCGAGCTGCGTGATCGGCTGGATGATGCGTTGCGCCGGTGTGAAGACGCCGTGCGCGCGCGCACCCGGGTCGAGCAGGACCTGGCCGCCGCGGCTGGGGGCCGGGCCGCCGCCGAGCATCACCTGGTCGGCGCTGAAAACCGCCTGGCCTCGGCCGAGCAGCGGGTGCGCGACCTGCAACAGCAGCTCGGCGATCAGCGCAAAACCACCGACATCGCGCGCCTCGCCTCGGTCGAAGTCGAAGCGCAGCGGGCCGAGGTCACCGGCCTCAAGAACCTCCTTCATGAGCGCGAACAGACGCTGGCCGGCGAACGCGACCGGGCGCATGCCGACCGCGATCGCCATCGCGCCGATGGCGCCGTCCGCCTCGAAGCGCTCAAGCGCGTCGAGCAGGCGTTGCTGGTGTTGCGCGATCAGCTCGCTGAACGCGACGCCGAATGCGCGACGTTGCAGGCTCAGTTGGCTGAGGCCCAAGCGCAGAGCCAAGCTGCGGCTGCGCCACCGCAGCTCTCAGCGCATCACGAGGAGGCGAACGCCCAACATTTTGCGCCCTTGATGACCGCGTTGGTCGAACGCGACGCGCTGCGTGATACCAGCGAAAAAGCCGCAGCCGCACTTGCCGCAGGATATATGTCGCGGCTCCACTTCGAGCTCGAGGGAGTCGAACGACGCACCGCTGAACGCATCGCCGCGCTCGCCCTCACGCTGGCCCAAGTGCGTTCGCTCCCGGCTGTGAGCAACGTGCCTGCGCCAACGATTCAACCGCCAGCGGCTCCAGTCATCAGCGAGCGACTTGTTCCCGTGGCGCCCGCTTCCGTGGTGCCAGCCGCAATCCCGCGCAGCGAAAAACCGGCGAAACGTCCGGCTTTGGCGCGAGTTGCTGGGCCTGCCTGCCTGGGCGACGACGAGCGTGCGCGCTTTGCGTACCTGCGCGGCGCTCGCCCGCGGCTGATCGTGCATGGCGCAACGTGGGATCATCAGGATCTGGCCGCGACCTCGGCGGCGACCGGTTCCCGGCCGGTGATCGTGATGGTCGACAGCGAACCGTGGGTGGTTTATCGCGACCACAGCGGCGCGCTGCATTGGGCCAGTGCCGGTGCGCGCGGCATGATCCTCGGCGAAGGCCTGGTCGCCGGCGAACCGGCGATCCTGGTCGATCCAGCGCAGAACCGCTGGCTGCTGGCGGCGCGCGATGCGCAGGGCAGAGCGGTGGTGCACTCGGTCATCGACGGCGAGGCCCGGCGCTTGGCTGAATTTTCCGCCTCAGGCGATCCCGCTTGGTGGCCACGGGCCAAAGACGGCGCCGCTGACGGCGTCTCAGACCAGGGTCATCGCCTGGTCATGCCCGCAGGCGGCGCGACCGTCGCGCTGCATCACCAGACCGCCAACGGCTGGTCGCCCGCCACCACGCTGACCTTTGCCCCGGCAGTCGACGAGGTGGCGGCGGTCGCCGTGGCGGTCGGGGTGGGAAAAGCCGGGCGCGGCGGCGAAGCCGTGCTCGCCGTGCGTTCGCCCACCGGAGTGGTCGCGGCGCGCCGGAGTCGCCGTGATGGCACGTGGGAAGAGCCGCAGGTCCTCGACGCCTCCGGCGCGCCCGCGATCGGCGGCCTAGCCGCAGCCCAAGGCGATGGCGAAACGCTGGTCGCCTACCGCAGCGACGACGGCCTGCTGCAACTCATGCTGCATCGGGGCGCGTGGCGGCATCTCGCGTTCGGCAGCAATTTCAAAGCCCCCGCTGCGGCCAGCGATCCGCAGCTGCTGCTGCACGATGGCATGATCCGCTGCTTCTATGTCGGCGTCGACGAGCACGTCCACGAAGTCCGCAACAACGCCGCCGGCTGGCACCACTACGATCTGACGGTGGTGTCGCGCGATTTGTGAATCGCCTACCGACTACATTCACGAACCGCTGTTAGGTATTCTTTTTTGTGATAGAATCCATTTCAGGACAATAGTGATGCAGGGAAATAATTAATGGAAAAAATCAAGTAATGAAAAAAGATTTTATTGAAATAAGAAAAGCGTTTACCGTAATATTTTTATTTATTTTTCTTCTAGCGATGGTGAATGTAATATGCCAGGGAGTGATGATTGAGAAATACAGCGTTACACCCTCTATGGGGAATAAAATTAATGAATGGCTCTATATTTTAGTAGTTTCTGGTTTACTAAACTTGGTGCTATTAAGCAAATGGCGCCGGTGACGAATATTTTAGTCTGGAACTTTATCGTTCTTCATTTTCCCACAGATAATGTTCTTCGCGGAACCAGAGGTGACAGGCCTGTATTGGAGCAGTCCGTCATTATGTCCATCCGCCCGATCTATAGGAATGCTATTTTAAACTTCGGCCCAACCTAATTATTGTATAAAATGGAACACATGTCTGACCCATTGCTTCCTAAAACCGTGAAGAATATTTTCATACCCGGGCGATTTCCAGACTTACGTCCTCAAGGACATTGACCGCTAAAATTTTGGAAACCGACGGGAAATC
>JANYGY010000101.1 GCA_025362255.1 Planctomycetales bacterium | reverse complement strand
TCATCGCCACCCTGGCGATGCCGATCGCCACCATGGACGGGCGCTTGGCGTGGCTGGCGGGGCCGGCCGGGGTCGCGGCCTATGACCTGGAAACCGGCGATCAGGTCGCGTCCGCGGCGTGGCCGACCGCGATCGAGCCGGACCTGGCAGCGGTCATGGAAGATCAGCGGACGCATGGCGTGATCATCGGCAAACGGCTGATCACGCCGGCGTGCGGCCGCGTGATCGTGGCATTGGAGCGCCCTGGTGATGGCCAGTAATCTTTCATCCGCTGCCACCGAACGAACTGACTCTTCAAGCTCGCGCGCGCCAGACGACGACCTGCTCGACGCCGCTTTCCTGGATCGTCTTCGCGCCCTGTTCGTCCAGCTGCGCCGGCGTCGGCGGCAGCGCAAGCAAGGGGCGCAGCAGGCTCCGGCGGCCGGGCATACCCGCGAATTCAAGGACCATCGTCACTACAGCAGAGGTGACGATTGGCGGGCGATCGATTGGCGGCTCTATGCCCGGCTCGACAAGCTCTTCATCCGGGTGTTCGAAGAGATCCAGGAATTGCACGTGCACGTGCTGCTCGATCGTAGCGCCTCGATGATCGAGCCGTATCCGGCCAAACGGCGTGACGCCCTGCGCTTGACCGTTGGGCTGGGATTTCTGGCCCTGGCAAACAACCATCGATTGTCGTTCCACACTTTGGGCGATGGCTGCCAACGCGAATTACCGCCGCTCAAAGGCCAGGGCCATGTGCAGGCGCTGGTCGAGCGCTGCCGGGCGATCTCTTTCGCGGGCAACGGTGACCTGGACCAGGCCCTGGCGCGTTTCCGCGCCGGCGCCGATCGGCGCGGAGTCGCCTTCGTGATCACCGATGGATTGGGGAGCGATCCCGCGCGCACCAGCGACGCGCTACGCCGCCTAGCGGCGTGGCCCGGCGAAACCCACGTCGTGCGGATTGCCGATCCGGCAGAGGCCGAACCGGCTCCGGTCGGCGAGCTGCTTCTCGAAGCGGTCGAGGGCGGCGAGCGGCGGCGCATCTGGCTGACCGCGACCGAGCAGCAGCTCTACCGCGACCGCTACCGCGCCTGGACCGACGACGTCGAACGGGCGTGCGTCGCGTCTTCGATGATCTGTTCAACGTGGTCGACGGCGGTGCCGTTCGATACCCAATTTGTCGAAATGCTGTCGCGTGGCGATGCGTTGGCGGGCGGTCGCTGATGCTGCGTTTCCTCGATCCCATGGGCTGGTGGTGGGCGGTGGCGCTCGCCGCGGCGATCGTCTTGTACCTGATCCGGCCGCGCCCGCGCCGCCTGCGCGTGGCGACCCTCGCATTCTATCTCGCACCGTTGGGCGCGGTCAGCGACACGCCGTGGCTGCAGCGGTTGAAGCGGCTGCTGTCGTTCGTGCTGACCGCGATGCTGCTGTTGGCGACGGCGGCGGCATTGGCCAAGCCGGTGCTCGCGCCGGTCGTCGATGGGTTGAAGACCGCCGTGATCCTGGTTGATCGCTCGGCGTCCATGGGCGCTGTGGATGGCGGCCGGACGCGGCTTGCCCAGGCCATCGACAAGGCCCGCATCCAATTGGACGCCTTGCCGCCCGGTGCCGCGGTCGCAGTGATCGCCTATGATCGGCGGACCGACATCGTCGTGCCGCGCACCACCGATCGCCGCGCTGCGTTGCGCGCGCTGGAAGCGCTGACGCCCCGCCCGATCGCCAGCGAAGACTCGCGGCGCTCGGCTGCGCTCGCCCTGGCAGCCCGGCTGGCGGCGATCGAAGCTCCCGGGGCCGTCTGGGAATGCACTGATCGCGCGGCCCCCGACGATATCCCCAGCGGCGTGGCGTATGTCAGGCTCGCGGTCGGAGAGGCCTCGAACGGCGTGAATGCTGGCTCGAATGTTCGCGTAAATGTTGGCATAGCCGCCTGCGATGCGCGGCCGCTGCCGATGGACACCGTGCATCAGGAACTGTACCTCGCGGTGGTCGCCAGCGGCGCCTGCACCGCGACCGCCGACATCAGTGTGGATGGCCAGGCGATTGCTCTGCGGACCATCGCATTCACCGCTGACCATCTCGAAGAACGCGTGGTTTTGCCGATCGAACCCGGTCCCACCGGGGGCGTGGTGACGGTCCAGGTCACGACTCCGGGCGATGTCCTGGCCTGCGATGATCGCGCCGACCTCGTGCTGCCGCCGCCGCGGCCCCTGAAAGTGGCCTTGATCGGGCCAGCTCCCGATGCCTTTTTGCAGCTCGCCCTCGCGGGATTTTCCGCTGATCAGATCGTCGTGCAGGCGGTGAAGCCCGAAGCCTGGAAGCCCGACCTGCCGGCCGATGTGCTGTTGTTTGCGGGCTGGCTGCCGCCGGTGTGGCCGCTGGGCCGCCCGGTGGTGATGTGCGATTCGCCACAATCGCTGGCCCCACTGAGCGTGACCCTGCTGCCCGAAGGCGTCGGCGTCGACAGTCCGCGCACCGCGGATCCGGGTCACCCGGTGCTCTACGGCGTCGCCAGTCCGCGCGTCACGCTGTGGCAGCAAGCCGTCCTCGGCGCTGATAGCGGACTTGCTCCGTTATGGTCCTCGGCCGTCGGCCCGCTGTTGATGGCCGGCGACGTGCACGGCGCGCGGGCCGTGGTGATGAGTCTTGCGCCGGGAAAAAGCGAGCGCCTGGCGCTGCTTGCTTCATGGCCGTTACTGATCGGCAACAGCCTGCTGTGGGCCGGTCAACCCGCGCGTGAATCTGCCGCTGGCCGCCGCTGCCGCACTGGCGACGTGGTCGCCGTACGGGGCAATGAACTGCGCTGGGCAGACGGCTCGGTGGCGAGCGTGCGCGGCGGGTGGGCTGAGCTGGATCGCGTTGGCCGATGGACGACCGACGGCGGCGATTCAGGAAGCGCCGCGGTTTTTTCGGCCGACGTCAGTGGTCTTAAGATGGACTTGCGCGGTGCCGCCGACCATGCGACCGCTGGCAATTCCTCTAGCTCATGGCTGTCCTCCAGCTCATGGCTGTTCTCAAGCTCATGGCTGTTATCAAGCTCCTGGCTGTCCGGCGACCTGGTTCCGGGGTTGGTCGGTTTAGCTGCGGCGTTGCTGCTGCTTGAAGCGTGGCTCTGTCATCGGCGGGGAATCCACTGATGGATTCCTCCTTCATCCATTGGAGCACGCCCGGGTGGTTTATCGGTCTGCTGCCGACCGCCGCATTGCTGTGGTGGTTGGCCCAGCGCTCGCTCCATCCGATGTCGCGCCTGCGCCGACGCTGGCAATTGGTGGCCCGCGCATTGGCCGTGGTGTTGGCGTTGGCGATTCTCGCGGGGCCGATCCGCGCGGTCATTGCCGGTGATCGCGCGGTGGTGTTCGTGCTCGATCATAGCGCCAGCCAAGGACCAGGCGGACAGCAGCGCGCCCGCGCCGAGGTCTCCAGGCTCGCCGCCGGTCTGCCAGGCAACACCTGGACGGCGGTGGTTTCGGCCGGCGACGCCCCGGTGGTGCTGCGTCTGCCCGAGCGCGGGATGCCCAAGGAACTCGTCACACCGCCGCCGGCGCCCGAGTCCGATCTGGCCGCCGCAATGGAGTTGGCGCGCGGTCTGTTTCCGCCGGATACGGCGCGCACCGCGGTGCTCATCTCTGACGGCTTGGCAACGCGCGGCGACGCTGCCTCGGCGGCGCGCGACGCGGCGCTCGCCGGGATCGTGGTTCACACCAGGCCGCTCGCGGGGGACGTGCGCCCGGATCTGCGCGTGGTCACGCTGCGCCCCAATCGGGTGCGCTCGCACGAAGGTGCGTCGATCACCCTGACCGCCGAAATCGAATCGTCGCTGACGGGCAGCGGGGTGCTGCGGTTGTTTGAAAACGGCATCGAGGTCGAGGCGCGGCCATTGACCGTGACGTCCGGCGATGCTCCGCGGGTGGAGTTCCGCCGCACGCCGGCCGAGCGCAATCTCTATACCTATCGGGTCGTCGCCCAGGGCTTCGCCGGCGACACCGTGCCCGAGAACGATCAAGCCCTGGCGTTGGTCGATGTCGATGGCCGGCCCCGCCTGCTGCATGTGTCCGCTGATCCCGGCGAGGCGCATTATCTGATCGACGCCTTGACCAAAGAGGGCATCCGCATCGATCCGCGCGACCCCGGCTTGATGCCCGACACGCCGCAGGATCTCGCCGCCTATGATGGCGTGATCCTCGCCGACGTGCCGGCGCGGCTGCTGTCCGAGCGCGCGATGGCCGCGCTCAAGGATTATGTCGAGGATCTCGGCGGTGGTCTGATCGTTGCCGGGGGCACCAGCTCGTTCGGCGTTGGCGGTTACTTCCGCACGCCGCTCGAAGAATTGCTGCCGGTGCAGATGCAGTCGCCGGACACCGAAGAACAGGCGGCGGTGGCATTGGCCCTGGTCGTCGACCGCTCGGGCAGCATGTCGGGAGAGAAATTGGAATTTTGCAAAACGGCTTCGGTGGCAACGGCGGGCCTGCTGGCGAACAAGGATTATCTGGGCGTCGTGGCCTTCGATTCGAGTGCATCGTGGATCGTGCCGATGGCGCGGATGAATTCGCGGGGCGATGTCGATCGCCGCATCCGTGCGATCGCCGAAGGCGGCGGCACCAACATCTATCCCGGCATGACCGAGGCCCGGGCGGCGCTCGCGCGCACGCCGGCGAAGGTCCGGCACATGATCGTGCTCACCGATGGTATCAGCGAAGGCAGCGGCTATCCGCAACTCGCAGCCGCTTGCCGCGCCGACCGCATCACCATCTCGACCGTGGCGGTCGGTTCAGACGCCGACGCCGGATTCCTGCAAAGCATCGCGGCTGCCGGCGGCGGCAAATTCTATCTCGCGCAGGATCCGCGGCAGGTGCCGCGCATCTTCACCCAAGATGCGATGACCCACCTCGGCAAACTGGTCCGCGAACAGCCGTTCAAAGCCAAAAAGGCCGAACGGCATCCGATGATCGAAGGCTGGGATTCCGCAGGTGCGCCGCAGTTGCTGGGTTATGTGCGGACCAATCGGCGCTCGACCGCCCAGGTGCCGCTGGTCACCGACATCGGTGATCCGCTGCTCGCCCATTGGCGTTTCGGTTTGGGCAAGGTCACCGCCTTCACCAGTGACTCCGGCTCACGCTGGTCGAGCCTCTGGTTGGCCAACTGGCCGTCAGGCTATGTCCAATTGTGGAGCCAGATCGTGCGCGAAACCGTGCGCGAGCCGCAAGGCCGGCATCTCGATCTGCGTCTCGATGAAGCCGAGGGTCTCGCCCAGATCCACGTCGATGCGCGCGAAGACGCGGTGACGTTTCGCAATGGAGCGACCGTCGAAGCGGATGTGTTCCACATCGCCGTCGCCGGTTCCAGCGCCCTGCGTCCACTGCTGCACACCACGCTGACCCAGGTCGGGCCAGGCCGCTATCTCGGCAGCTTTCGCCCCGACAAAGCCGGCGTCTATCTGGTCCGCGTGCGCGGCGCCGGGGAACTGGTCAGCGCTGGCCTGGTGCACAATCCTGGGGCCGAAGTCGCCAGCGGCCGGGTTGATTTCGAGTCCCTCGCCCGCATCGCCCACGCCGGCGGCGGCCAGACGCTGAGTCCCACCGACCAGCTGCCGACTCCTCCGCCGGCCGCCGCTGCGCCGCACGACCTTCGGCCGTGGTTTCTGATCGCGTTGATGCTCGCGTTGCTCGCCGACCTGATCCTGCGCCGCTGGGAAAATGTCCTCGGCGTCTGGGAACGGCTCAGCTCGCGCAGTTGATTGCACCTGGCTGCCCGCGACCGCCCGACTCGGTGAGTGCGGGTGGTTTCAGGTGACCCCTGCTGCGATTTTTTTTTGCCGGGTTAGACTCGGGTATGTCTTTGTTCAGCATGCTTCCTGCGCCTGACTCCCGGTTGCTGCGTTATCTAGGTGATCGGGTGACGTTCCGGTTATTGGGCGACCCGGCCGCGACGACCTCGCGGCGTGGTTTCCTGCGCACGAATCTCGGGCGGGCGCAGCGCTTGCGCGACGAGACGATCGCCAGCCTGGGTGGCTCGGGGACATTTGCCGGCGCATCGTGGCGCGACATTCCGATGCGCGCGACGGCTACCGGATGGGAACTCGATCTGCCGCTGATCGAGATCGGTTATTTCAGCGCGAAGGCCTATGCCGTCGAAGATGATGGCACCCAGCATTGGCCGGCTGGCGGGGATCTCGGGATCAGCATCCAGCCGAATGATTATCGCACGGCGAATACCGTGTATTGCGCCTTCACGCGGATGTTCGGCCGGACCAAGACGGCTGCGTCCACCCGCGACGCGCTGCGGGATCCATTGCGTGAAAAGCTGATTTCCTCGCTCGACGCCGAGGGCTATGCGGTGATTCCGCCGTCGGGGACATTTCGCGATCTGATCGCTGAGCTGCCGCACATCACCGGGCGCCTGGGCTGCACGATCGTGCACCTGCTGCCGGTCGGCCCGACGCCCACGACGTATGCCCGTTATGGGCGCTTCGGTTCGCCTTATGCCCAGCAGGATCTGACCGCGATCGATCCGGCGTTGGTCGAGTTCGATCAACGTACCACCGCGATTGAACAGTTCGGCGAGCTGACAGCCGCCGCGCATCTGTGCGGTTGTCGGGTGTTTCTCGACATCGTGATCAATCACACCGGGTGGGGCGCGACCCTGCTCAACGAGCACCCCGAGTGGTTCAAGCGCACGGCCGATGGCCGATTCCATTCACCGGGCGCGTGGGGCACGACCTGGGAAGATCTGGTCGAGCTGGACAATTCGCGGCCCGAGGTGTGGGAGGTGATCGCCCAGGCGCTGATCACCTGGTGCCGTCGAGGAGTCAACGGTTTCCGCTGCGATGCCGGGTACATGGTGCCGTTGCCGGCGTGGCAATACATCGTCTGCCGAGTGCGCCAGGAATTCCCGCGGACGGTATTCCTGCTCGAAGGACTCGGCGGTTCGTGGGCCGCGACCGAGGCCTTGCTGACCACCGGCGGCATGCAGTGGGCCTATTCCGAATTGTTCCAGAATTTCGATGCGCCGGCGATCACCGCCTATCTGGCGCATTGCGCCACGTCGGCTGCGTCGCGCGGGGTGCTGATCCATTACAGCGAAACCCACGACAACGACCGCCTGGCGGCAAAGGGCCGCGCTTGGTCGCTGTTGCGCAATCGGCTGAGCGCGCTGACCAGCAATGGCGGCGCTTATGGATTCACCGCCGGGGTCGAATGGCTGGCGAGTGAAAAATTGGAAGTCCATCAGAGTCGGGGCCTGAATTGGAATGCGCCCGAGCACATCGTGACTGAGCTGACCGTGCTCAATCGCCTGCTCGCGAATGATCCGATTTTTTTCGACGGCGCGGTGATCACCCAGATTGCCGACCCCAGCACGGGCGTGGTCGCGCTCAGCCGCACCGCCCCTGGTGACTGCGCGCCACGGGTGGCGGTGGTCCTGATCAATCCTGACCCGTTGCTGCCCCATCAAGTCGATCTGCCCCTGGCACTGTGGCAAAGCCTGCACGTCGAACTGCTCGGCCAGGGCCTGCCAAGCGCTGAAACAAACAACGTGACCGCCCAGCTGACCCTGCCGCCGTTGACCGCGTGGTGCCTTGCGGCGTCGGTCGTCGAGCCGGGCACGGGCGATAGCTATCGTCGACAGCGGGCGCAGGCCGCCGCCGCGTATTCGGCGCTCGGACAATTATTTTCCAACGAACATCTCGGGCCCGCAGATTGGCGCGCGGTTGGCGGCTGGTTTGCGGCCGATCCGGTGCGTTTTCTCGCGGCAGCGTCACATCTCGACCGGGCGCACTCGCAGCTCGATCTGGTGGCGGCCTTGCGTCAGGCGGCGACCAGCACCGATCTGCCGCCGGTGCTGCGCTGGTCGTCGAGCGATGCGAACCGCGATCTGCCGGTGCCCCCGGGCGTGTGGATCCTGGTGCGCGAGCCGGGGCCCTTTCGTTTGACCCTGACGAGCGATGCGGCAATCCCCCGGCATGTCGACAGCGTTGCGGTCGATGAAGGACACGTCGCCGTCCTCGCGCCGACCGAGGATGCGTTGTGGCAGCGCCTCGAAGTGGTTCGCGGCGGTCAGCCGCCCGTGCATGGGCGGATCGTTCGTCTACGCCGCATGCCGGAAATCGCTGCCCATAATGACATCGATCTCGATGGCATCGCGCTGCTGACCAACGGCCGCGGCGGCATGGCGCGGGTCGGCATCGATCTTGGGCGCATCCAATCGAAGTACGATTGCCTGCTCGGCGCCAATCTGCACCCGAGCGCCCCGTGCGATCGGCACGTGTTGGCCAAACGCCTGCGCGTGTGGCTCAATGCGGATGGATTCGTCACCCCGCTGGATCGCCACAACCTGGTCGGATTCACCGCTGGCCCGCCGGCCCGGTGGAGCTTCGTCGCCAATGCCGGCGATGGCCGGATGGTGACGATCGAATTGGCGATCGATCTGCTCGATGGCCGCAACACCACCGTGGTGCGCGTCACGCGCCCGGCGATCGCGCCGCTGTGGGGCAGCCCGCTGCCGCCTCAGGCGGCGGTGCGGGTGATCGTCCGCATCGATATCGAAGACCGCAGTTTCCATAGTGAAACCAGCCGCAATGCCGACAGCGACGCGCATTTCACCACCCACACGCAGGCGCTGCCCGGTCGCCCCGGTTTCCGGTTTGCGCCCACGGACGACCGCGTCTTGACCGTGTGGACCGATGCCGGGCGCTATCACGATGAAGCTGAATGGTGCACCAGCATTCCGCATCCGATCGAGGCCGGTCGCGGAATGAGCGACCACGGTGATGCCTGGTCTCCTGGCTGGTTCGACGTGGGCCTGTCTGCCGGTGCCAGCGTGCATCTCGCGGTATCCGCCGATCAGGTCGAGCCGACGCCGGCCGAGATCAGCGGCTTTGCCACCGCGCGCGCCGCGATCCTCGACGCGGCCCTGGCCCTCGCGGGATGTCCGGCTGACGATCGCTTCGGCCAGCAATTGACCATCGCGGCGCACGCCTACCTCGTGCGGCGGGATCTTGGACGCACGGTGATCGCCGGGTATCCGTGGTTCTTGGATTGGGGTCGCGACACCTTCATCAGCGCCCGCGGCCTGCTCGCTGCCGGTCGTCACGACGATGTCCGGCAATTGCTGATGACCTTCGGCCGGTTCGAGGATCACGGCACCTTGCCGAACCTGTTGAACGGCGATCGCGCGGAAAATCGCGACACATCTGATGCACCGTTGTGGTACGCGGTGGTCCTCGAAGAACTCGCCGGCGTGCTCTCCGGCGGGAGTGACAGCAAAAAAACTGATACGAGCGCCGCGCTCTATAATCTCAAAGCCGATGCGGATCGCACGCTCGCTGACATCGTGCGCTCGATCGCCTGCGGCTATCTTGCCGGCACCGCCAACGGCATCCGCACCGATCCAGCAAGCGCCCTGGTGTGGAGCCCGCCGCATTTCACCTGGATGGATACCAATCATCCGGCGTGCACGCCACGGCAGGGATATCCGATCGAGATCCAGGTGCTGTGGATCCGCCTGCTGCGCCAACTCGCCCGCCTCAACGCCGCGCCGGCACCCGGGCAGCCGCCGTGGCACGAGCTGGCCGAAACCGCCCTGGCTTCATTGCTGCGCTTTTTCTGGATCGAGGAACGCGGCTATTTCGCCGACCAGTTGCTGGCTCCTCCGGGAGTGCCCGCCGCCGCCGCCCAGCGCGATGATGCGCTGCGCCCCAATCAGATCTTCGCCGTCAGTCTCGGCATCGTTCGGGGTGATCTGGCGCGACGCAGTGTCGCCGCTGCGGTGCGCCATCTGGTGGTGCCCGGCGCCGTCCGTTCGCTCGCGGCCTTGCCGGTGAGCATTCCCCTGGATCTGCGATCGGCGGCGGGCGAACCGCTGAACGATCCGCTGCACCCGTATTGGGGTCGCTATCAAGGCGACGAGGACAGCCGGCGCAAACCGGCGTACCATAACGGTACGGCGTGGACGTGGCCCTTTCCCAGCGTGTGCGAGGCGATCGCCCTGGCGTGGGATTTCACGCCGCTGGCGGTGGTCACCGCGCGCAGCCTGCTCGGCTCGATGGATCTGCTGCTCGACCGCGGGTGCAGCGGCCAGATTCCGGAACTGCTCGATGGCGACAGTCCGCATCAGCAGCGCGGCTGCGATGCGCAAGCGTGGGGCGTGACCGAGGCCTTGCGGGTGTGGCGGCAACTTAGCCAGAGGGCCGCCCAGCAGCCTTGATTGACGCCTTTCTTACGGCGCTAGCGTACCGGCCCGATGCCGCTCATGCCTACCGTACGTGTTCCTTCGGCAGAGATGCATCGCTGGCCGATCGGTTTTGGCGAGGTCCTGCCCTCGGATCATTGGCTGGTGCTGCATGCGCTACCTCGCCAGGACAAGCGGCTGATCTGGGACCTCAAACAACGCGGGATTGCGGGCGTCGCGTTTTACGAAAACCGCGTCCGGCATTACGAAAAAAGCACCCAGACATTCCAGGTGCCGTTGCTCGGCGGTTATCTCTTCGCCCATCTGCCGCGTGAGCGCCGCCATGAGGTCTACGATACCGGCCGGATCGTGCGCATCATCGATGTCGCCGATGCCGCCGGCTTGGCCAATGATCTCAGCGCCCTGGCCAAATTGCTTGAAGCAGTCGGCGACGGGCCACTGGCGGTGCGTCCCGAGATCGTCGTCGGCAACACCATTCGGGTGGCGGCGGGGATGTTCGCTGGCTGCACCGGCATCGTCGTGCGGCGCAAAGCCAACGTGCAATTGGTGGTCAACCTGCCGGTGCTCGGTCAATCGGTGGCCACGGTGATTCCGCTGGCGTTTGCCGAGCTGATCCCGGGTTGAAGGCGATAGCGGTCTCCGGCTTTGGAAAGCTTGGGCGAGTATCAGCGTCGCGCTCTCAAGCGTGCTGCCAGGACTTGCAGAAAGCAGTCCGCAAGCGGACAACCGACGTCCGCAGACCATGGCCACAGAACACACATCCGCTGGTGATATCGCACTTTCAACCGCTGAACGGCGGCTGCCGCTGCTGACCATCAGCGCGGCGGTCGCGGTGGCCGTCGCGGGGCTCGCGCCCGCCGCAGCAGCGATCTGGCCAAATGCCGAAGTACGGACTTTTCTCGGACTCATCGGCTCGATCGCAGCAAGCACGGGCGGCGCGGTGCTCGCGTTGCGGCTCGTCGAAGGCGCCCGCAGCCGCGTGGCCGCGGCGCTCGATATCCGGACCCAGGCCGTCAGTTCTCAGCCGGACAGCAAGCCCACCGCGGCGATCGGCCTGCTGACCGGCGCCGGCACCGATCACGACCTGCGCGTCGCCGGCGAAACCAAACGGCTGGGGCTGATCGCCACCTGGGGCCAGGCCGCCGTGATGTTCCCGTTGGCGGTGCTCGCGGTGGCCGTTCCGTGGTGGTTGCGCCCCGTTTCAGCGAGCGCCAATGACGGCGAACTCAGCGTGGCGATCGTCGCTGTGATCATCGCTTTTCCGCTGCTGATCATCGAGCGGCGGCTGCACGCGATCGCCCCTGAGCGGTTGCGCGAAGCCCGCCCGCTTGCTCGCTTGCTGCGCTTGGGCGTGTGGACCCTGGTGGTCGGAGGGGCCGCCACCGCCTGCCGCGCACTCGACATCGAATTCGCCGCGTATGGCCA
>JANYGY010000097.1 GCA_025362255.1 Planctomycetales bacterium | reverse complement strand
AATGCCGAGCCATCCCGACTTTCCACCACCGCCGTACCAGTGGTTGCAAGCACGGTGTCGACCATCGCGGTGAGGGTCGGATCGTGGAGTTGATCGATCTGCAGATTGCCGCCGGCCTGGGCGATGCGCTCGGACAATTGCGGATGCGCGATCAGATTGCGTTGCTGATCGATGATCAGGTTCCACGTCCCGGTGGTCCGATCGCCGACGGTGCGCCGGATCAGATCGGCGACCGCCACATCCTGACCCGCAGACATCACCCACCGCTGACCCACATCGCCAGGCGTCACGCATGACGCCATCCACTCCTTGGCGCCTTCATCGAAATAAACGGGAGTCCAGAAGGTCGCGCGTGCCGGGTTCTTTTCGACGGTCGAACGCCAGACCGTCTCATAGGTATAGATGTCGGTCTCGCGGGTTGCGGAATGCCCCCAGTCGGCCGCCGGACAGAAGTTGATCGACAGCTGTTCAGGCATGTTGATGAAACCGCTGAAAAAGCGGTTGGTCAGCAACGGTCCCCATTGATCGAGGAGATTCCAGCCGATGACAAAACGCCGGCGTAGGTCCGGCGTCAGCGCCACATCGTGGCGAATGAAGGCGGTCGCCCGGTGGCGGTGATCGTTGCGCTCGGGGCGGACGCGGATCAGGCCGTCGGCTTCACGCGCGAACGCCTGATCAAACTCGGCCTGGGGATCGGACTCACCCTGCAGCGCCAACCGGCGAAGGAATTCATCACGGACCATTTCGGTCTGTCGTTCAGCGAGCTTGAACTGGTCGCTTTCGGCCCGCCCACGCACGTCGACATATCGCCGCAGGTCTTCAATCGCGGTGTCGCGCAAGGTGGTGTAGACGTGCAGGTAGCTCAAGCCGGTCACCGCGATGATCACCAAAGCCAGACGCACGGCCATCGTGCCGAGGGCGCGTCGGGCAAGTGACCGTCGCGGTTCGGCGGCATGTGGATCGCTGGATGATCCGACGGTTGAATGGGCCGCCGACGCGGAGGTGACCTCGGGCTCGCTCGCTGCGGATTGCTCGTGCGGCGAAACAGGATCTGGAGAATTCATGCGCGTAATGGTCAGTACCTCACGTTTTACAGGGGGTCAAGCCAAGAGCCTAACCATCTGCGGCACGCCTGATCTCATGACTTTCAGCAGGCGGTTCTTTATACATGATTATCAGACCCTCCTTTTGGATTCTTTTGCATGCGCACGATCCCCCCGTTGCAGGTCGGAAAATATACGTTCGCCAGCCGGCTGCTGGTCGGCACCGGCAAATATTCCGACAACGAGACGATGAAATTGGCATTGGCCGAATCCGGCTGCGATGTGGTCACGGTTGCCGTGCGCCGCGCCCAGCTGGCGACCCCGACCGGCGGCAGCCTGCTCGATCACCTCGGAAGCCAGTACCAGCTGCTGCCCAACACGGCTGGCTGTTTCACCAAGGATGACGCGCTGCGCACCGCCCGTTTGGGTCGTGAGCTGGGCATCAGCGACATGATCAAACTCGAAGTGCTCGCGGATCAGCAGACGCTGCTGCCTCATCCGACGCAGACCCTGGAGGCCTGCCGGGTGCTCGCCGCCGAGGGTTTCACCGTGCTGGTCTACACCAGTGATGATCCGGTGCTCGCGCTTGAACTCGAATCCGCCGGCGCTGCGGCGGTGATGCCGGCGGGCGCGCCGATCGGCAGCGGCCAGGGGATCCTCAATCGCAATTCGCTCGAGATCATCCTCGAGCGGGCCAAGGTGCCGATCATCATCGATGCCGGGGTCGGCACCGCATCTGATGTGACGATCGCGATGGAACTCGGTGCGGCAGGAGTGCTGCTCAATACCGGCATCGCCGGCGCCGCTGATCCGGTTGCGATGGCCTGCGCCATGCGCCACGCGTTGATTGCCGGCTGGTGGGCCGCGCGGGCCGGTAGAATCGGCAAAAAGCGCTACGCCAATGCCAGCTCACCACTGACCGGCCTGATCACCCCGTCGCGTGAGGCAGTGGGCATTCCTGGGGAATAGGCGGCTTTAGTGGCTATATCCGCCAGCTTTCCCCAGCCAGCAGTCAGCAGTCAGCTACGGTAACGACACGAGCGCCACGGCCGCCAAGCCATATGAATCCGCGCGGTCCGCGGATTCACTCCAATAGAAGATTTCCGAATTGAAACGTACCTGTGGATGTGGGCGGGTCAGCAGGGCGACGGCGGTTTCAAGAACCTCGTTGTCACCCGCGCTGAAGCCGCGGTCGACATAATCGACCATCAGGGTTGCCGAAAGTTCGGGATCGAACGCATAATTCGCCATTGCCAGCAGGATCAGATCGTTGCCATAGCGCTCGTTGGCGATGGTGAGTTGCGGATGATGGTGGAATTGGGCTTCGGCGGCGAAGAACCATCCGCGATCTTTCAGCGCGGTGATGTCGGTATTCAGATCGACGGCAAAGGCGTGCGCGTCGCCTCGGTTCGGACCGGTGTTGGTCGAGCGCGGATCATAGGCCAGGCCCAGTTCCACGCGCATGGCTTGCGGCACCACGGTGGAAAAACTGGCTCCGGTCGCCTTGTCGGTGCCGCGGGTGTCATCGCCATCGCCGAGGACATCGTTGACCACGTAGAACTCTGCCCGGTTGCGTCCGTCTTCGGTCATGAGCAAGGCGCCGACGCCGTCAGAGACGAAGGGCTTGTTCGGTTTCAGGCTGTGGTTCTGCACATTCCAATCCCAGGCCGCGCTGTGGTTGACCCGCCATAGCTCAGGCGTGTGGAAACCTTCCCAGCCGAGCCAGGTGGTTTGAAACCGGCCGGCGCGCCACGTGACATTGGGTGTCTGCACGAAATCGATGAAGGCCTGTTCGAGCAGCACCGGACTGTCGGGCTGCTTGAATGGCGGCTGGCTGTAGACCAGGACATCGAGCCGCAGACGAAAGCGATCAACGCTGTAGGCCGCCTTCAATGCCGCATCAGAGCTGAAATCGATGCTGCTTTCGGTCTGCCCCAGGTCGGTGGTCGGCGAGTGGCGCGGGCTGTTGGCCGCCCGGGATTCACCGCGGACGAACGCCTCGCCGTAACCACCGATGGAAAATCCAGGAGCGATTTCAACCGCTGGAACCGAGGCGGCGATGAGGAGTAACAACAAAGAGGTCTGGCGCATGACCTTGATGATACCTGCTTTTTCCCACTGCACATCTGGTGCTCAGGCCGGTGGTAGGGTGACCACCACGCGGAATTCGCCGGCAACAGCCGTGACGGTCAACGTGCCGTCGAGCAGCCGGACGAGTCGCGATACCAATGCCAGGCCGAGTCCGCAGTGATCGCCATCACTGCGCGCAGCATCGGCGCGATAGAACACCGTCCCCAGTTGGGTCGTGTCGATGTCGTCGGCGCACGGGTTAGTCAACGTCATCGTCATTTCGGCGATGCGGATGTGGATTGGTCCGTCCGGCAGGGAATGCGCCACGGCGTTGTTGAGCAGATTAGCGAGCACCAAGCGCACGTGGACCGGTGACGCCCGCACCAGGGCCTGGGGCGGCAGGGCGGTATGTATCCGCGGATCGGCTGGCAGCACATCGCGGATGGTCGAGACCAGATCGACGGTTTCGCGGTGCAGGGTTTCCTTGCCGGCTTCGAGGCGCGCGAGCAGCAGGAGATTGGTCACCAGCGCCTGCATCCGCTCGATCGTGCGGGCGCAGGTCGCCAAGACGGAGCGCTCAGCGGGATCAGAGGCGACCAGTTGGCGGAATTCGATGGTCGTGCGCAGCGTTGCGACCGGCGTGCGCAACTCATGCGCGATCACTCCGATGGTCGTCTGCTCGCGACGAAAAGCCTGTTCGAGACGGGCCAGCAGCAGGTTCAGGCGATCGACCATGCCGCGGAATTCAAGCGGGCCGACATCGACGGCGACCCGGCCCGAAAAATCATCGGGGCCGAGCCGGTCGAGCGCCGCCGACAGATCGTGCACCGGGCGGAGCAAGGTCCTTCCTGACCAGCGCACCGTGCCCCACGCCAGCAGGGACGCGGTGATCCACAACGCCGACAGCAGGGCGGCCATGCGCGCCAGCTCGTCTTCGATCGGCGCCAGATCGCTGGCGAGAAAGACGATCACGGGACGGGTGGTGGCGGTGCGGATGGTGGCCAAGTCGGTCGGCAGGCCGCGCTGCAAGCGCACCGCCAGCACGCGCAGCCGCAGCTCAGGACCCAGGTGCAGCGACTGCAGGCCGCGATCAGTGCTGCTGACCATGCGGCTGATGTATGCGGGCAGTTGCGGCGCGCGCTGGAG
>JANYGY010000092.1 GCA_025362255.1 Planctomycetales bacterium | reverse complement strand
CCATCGGACGATTCAAGGCGGCTGTCTTTGTCGAATTCGCCAATCAGATATAGGCGTAACACTGAATGAATTAACGACGCTTCCAAACCCGGTAGTGGCGACGCTGCCTATGAAGACTTCTGTGCCCCGCGTTGCTACCGTCGTTTCAGGCGTGGTTGATGGTGAGAGTGAAATATCTGCGGCAATTGCATGGAAGCTTATCAAGCAAATCAAGAAAATTACGGCGCGCATTATTGCATTCTCTTCATTCGACGCAGACAACCTAGAAGAGCAAAGCCACACATGAGAATGATACCGGCCCCTCCAAGTCCACATTTCTTGCTGTCGTCAGTTGTAGGTCGATTAATTACCGTGAAGAGCGCATTCTGTTCAATTGATAGACCCGTGGAATCGCGAGCTAAAAGCCGGATAGATAAAGTGGGTACATCGACATTTAGCTGACTCGCAGCTGTTAGTGTGGACCCAGTAATGGAAAAAAGCGAATTCTCAGTAGAGCCAGCGCCAGACACGAGCGTATAGGTAAATGGTGCGGCCCCACCGGGAAAAACTGCGCCCAGGGTGGCAACGTTTGCACCAAGTGGCGTGCCATAGGCGATTGAAGTCGTGGAAACTGTAAGCGTGGAGATGCCCGCACTAGGTCGAGTTCCACCGAATACCCCAGCCGTAAAGTAATTATTTGCCGATAATGCCGACGCATCGGTCCACGACGAGGGGGGCGCAATGCCCGGTACAGCAGCACCGCTGCCCCATACCACTAGAGTACCATCGTTTTTTCGGGCTATACAATGAAAGCCGCCGGCGGTCACTTCAACCACATTGGACAAACCACTCGGAAATCCGGCGGTATTGTCGGACTGGGTATATCCCCACTGAGCCACCGTGCCCCCCGCCGTTATTGCCAAACTGGTGCTTCCCCCATTGGTAAGCGACGTGGCCACCAATCCGGCCGGCACAGGCTGGAAGGTGGTAAACAGCGGGTTAATCCATTGGGTAACCGTATTGTCGCTTTTTATTGCAACACCCCCAGCAGGCGAAATCGGATAGGCGTCAATAACCAATAAACCATTCGGTGGCAAATAAGCGCTATCGCCCCACATGCGAATAGTGTTGTCGGTCAGTACCGCAGTCGAGGCCCTATCATCCGTATGAATACTTCGAACGGTAGTCAGTCCAGGCGGTACCGAAATCTGGTTATATGTGTTATCGCCCCAGGCGACGATCGTGCCGTCATTACGCAGGGCTAAACTGTAGAGGTATCCTGCAACGATTGCGGTGACGTTGCTGGTTGCGCCAGGGGGTAAAGTGCATTGGCCTTTGCTGTTATCACCCCAGGCGACCACGGCGCCGGCACTGGTCAGGGCGAGCACATGGGTGGGGCTCGCAGAAATCTTCACTGCCGTGGTCAATCCCGCCGGTACGGCGAAGACGCCGGCGGGGGCTTGGGTCGTGTCGCCCCAGACGCGGACTTCGCTGGCCGAGGCGGCGGTGGCAGCAAAAACGAGGGCGAAACCAAGAATTGGAAAAGCTGAGGAGAGACGCATGAGAGATCCTTAGGGCACGGGCGGTCGAAATCGGTCCCGTGCGGGGCGGGGACCATACGACTGACTAAATTGTTTCAATTGATGAACTTGCACGCCAAGGCGCGGCAGCTGGTCTATGGCCAAAATTGGTAACCGGCCGATCCCAGGACGGATCAACGGTGTCGTCGCCAGCGTCAGGCCCGCCACCTAGGCGTTGCCTCTGCGACCACGCCCCGCACGGGCGATCACGATGGTCGAGCCAGATGAACGTAAGGCAGGATCTTTGGCTACGTCGTCGCGAACCGGATGGAGGTCGACCTACGCTAGGCCGGCCAGCACGCCCGCTGCGTCGAGCATTGCTACACCGTGATAGTGATTTTCCCAGACGTGCCCTGAGTCTCCTGCTGGAGAAGGAGACGGCGAGCAAATGCTTCTATCAACGCCCACAGCAGCGGCCCAGGGTGAGACCATTCGCATCGCGTCGCCACGCGTTTTTTAACTGTCAGCGCGGCCAGCTCTGACATGGTCGATCCCGAACGGCCGTGCATCGACAACCATCCATAAACAACCGGAGCCACCGCCACCTTCCGCCGCCGGACCTGACCCGGTAGCCACCCGGCAGCTCGATCAAGGCAAGTGCGCAGGATCACATCGAAGTGATTCCCCAACAGAGCATGGCCCAAGACATTTACTCCGAGCGGGTCCAACCACGAAGCCAAAGCCCCAACCATCCATTCACGGGGGGCTGGGGCTAAGGCCCTCGATAATTAGTTTCCGATGAACACAACGATTTACCAAATGCCAGATTATTGACTGACCATTAGGAATACGTTCTTAACGGGGACGACGCTTTACATGAGGGTGGGGGCCAGTCAGGTCAGGTTATGATATAAAGATCTGCAGCGGTGGCTTGAGACCAAGCAGCCAAGCTGAATACAAGAATGATGATATTTCTTGTAACGACAACTGCGTCTTTGGTTGCCGTGACTGTCGCGACAAGGCTGGTGTTTGATTCGAAATCAATGTCGTCAACGGAACGGGCGGCTCGAAAGAGATTGCCTAAATTGTCAATTCGCCAATTGGATACTGGCGTCACACTGAATGTTTCGATTAGTCCTAAAAATCTAGTCGGGGTGATGACGCCGATGAGGACCTCTGTGCCCCGCGTTGCCGCAGTTGTTTCGGGTGTGGTTGATGGTGAGAGTGAAATATCTGCGGCGATTGCATGGCAGTGGATCAAGCAAATCAAGAAAATTACGGCGCGCATTATTGAATTTTCTTCATTCGACGCAGGCAACCTAGAAGAGCGAAGCCACTCATGAGAATGATACCGGCCCCTCCAAGCCCACATTTCTTGCTGTCGTCAGTTGTAGGTCGATTAATTACCGTGAAGAGCGCATTTTTTTCAATTGATAGACCCGTGGAATCGCGAGCTTGAAGCCTGATAGATAAAGTTGGTACATCGACATTTAGCTGACTCGCAGATGTTAGTGTGGACCCAGTAACAGAAAAAAGTGAATTATCAGCCGATCCAGTGCCAGACACAAGCGCATAGGTGAATGGTGCCGCCCCACCAGGAAAAGCTGCGCTAAGGGTGGCAACGTTTGCACCAAGTGGCGTTCCATAGGCGATCGAAGTCGTGGACACTGTGAGCGTGGAGATGCCCGCACCAGGTCGAGTTCCACCAAATATTCCAGCCGTAAAATAATCATTCGCTGATAATGCCGACGCATCGGTCCACGACGAGGGGGGCGCTATGCCAGCGGTGGCCGCGCCGCTGCCCCATAGCACAAGCGTGCCATCTATTTTTCGAGCAATACAATGAATTCCACCAGCAGACACTTCCACCACATTCATCAAGCCACTTGGAAAACCGGCGGTATTGACGGAGAGAGTATACCCCCACTGAGTGACCGTACCCCCTGCCGATATTGCCAAGTTGGTGCCCCCGCCATTGCTGAGGGCAGTGGCAACCAATCCGGCCGGGACCGGCTGAAAGGTGGTGGACAGTGGATTAATCCATTGTGTCACGGTGCCGTCCAATTTGATCCCCATTCCACCGGCAGGCGAAATCGGATAGGCGTCAACAACCAGTAAACCGTTCGGTGGTAAATAAGCGTTATCCCCCCACATGCGAATCGTGTTGTCGTTCAGCACCGCACTCACAGCTCTGCCATCGGCATGGATACTTCGAACGGTAGTCAGTCCCAGCGGTACCGAGATCTGATTATACGTGTTATCGCCCCAGGCGACGATCGTGCCG
>JANYGY010000072.1 GCA_025362255.1 Planctomycetales bacterium | reverse complement strand
CGATATCGCCGCCGGCAAAGCCGTGATCACCGATGCCGCCCGGCCCGGTCACCCCGGAGGAAACCTCGTCGACGGCAATCCGACCACCGCGTGGGCGGTTCCCGATGACCTGACCGCCGCCAGTGCCAACATCGATTTCCTCAACGAAGAACGCGTCGCCGGGGTGCGCATCGATGAACTGATCAGCCTTGGGCAACGGGTTGAAGCCTTCGCCATCGACCTGTGGCACGGCCATTGGCTGGAAGTTCATCGCGGCACCACCATCGGGGCGCAACGGATCATCCAGCTTCACCCCAGCCGCACCACGCGCCTGCGCCTGCGCATCCTCGCCAGTCAAGCCAGCCCGGTGATCTCACGGCTGAGCGTTTTTTCGGGATAAAAAGCAGGATGAGCGAGCCGCAGCCGCGAGCTTCTGGAGTCAGTTTTTCTCAAGTAGGATGCGCATCAGCGCAGCGACTTGTTCGAGGCGAAACGGCTTGGGCAGAACCGGGCGCGCCATGCTGGGATTTTCGGCCCCGGTGATCAAGGCTCCGCGGCGCTGCAAAGCGGACGTGGTCAGCAGCTCATCGAGCAGGTCCAGGCCGTTGCCATCGGGCAGATTGAGATCCGTCACGATCGCCGACAACAGCCGGTCGTTGGCGATCACACGCGCCTCGGCACAGGTGCGCGCCAGGGCAGTGCGCAGCCCGAGATCGTGCAGCACGTCGGCCAGCAATTCGCCGACCAGCACATCGTCGTCGACGATCAGCACGACCCCGGTGATCGCGGTGAAGGAGCCGGAGTTGACGTCATCACGCATCGCCATCACCGGCCCGGAGCCGGTTTTCGCCGGCAGTTGGATCGTGACCACCGCGCCGCCACCGACGCTGGCGGCAAGTTCAAGATGGCCTTCCTGATCGCGCAGCAGACCCGCGGCGACCGCCAAGCCCAGGCCACGATTGCCGTCAGCCGCGCGGGTGGTGAAGAATGGTTTGGTGGCGTTGGCGATGACTTCGGCATCGGGTGTTGAACCATCGTTGGCCAATCGCACCTGAGCGCGGTCATACACCAGTTCGCCGCTCAAGGTCATGCGCTTGGCGCCGGCGGCCAGAGCATTGGCGACCACCTCGGTGAAGACCCGGCGCAAGGCGGCGGGGGCGGCGATGACTTCGGGAATCCGCCCGCTGATCGCCAACGTCGGCGCCGCCTCGCCGGTCTCACTGCGCGCGCGGATGACGTCGGCGAGCAGTTCGTCGGGGCGCAGGGCGACGGTGTCCTCGTCAAGCGGCGTGGCCATCCTTCGCAGCTGGTCGACCAGTGCGCGGCAGCGATCGACTTCTTCGAGGATCACATCGAGCCGGCGGGCGACCTCGGTCTCGGTCGGGGCCAGGCCGCGGCGCAGGCGTTGGGTGTAGCCCAGGATCACCGCCAGCGGGTTGTTCAATTCATGGGCCATGCCCTTGGCGAGGTGATTGACCACGCCTTGAGTTTCGAGGCGGACCAGCGCCTGCTGCTGTTGCTGCAACCGCTCATTGGCCGCACGCAAGGTGACGGTGCGTTCATCGACGGTGCGTTCGAGGGTTTCGTTGAACAGCAGCAGATCGGTGTTGCGCAGGCTCAGCTCTTGCAGCAACGCCCGATTGTGCCGGCGCAGGAGCGCGACTTCGGCACCCTGATGAAGCAAGGCGACGACCTGTTCATCAATCCACGGCTTGGTCAGGAACGCATCGATCACCCCGCCGTTGATTGCGCGCACCGCGAAATCGAGATCAGCGGCCCCGGTGAAGATCACGCGGAAGCAATCGGGATCAGCGGCGTGCAGGCGGGCCAACCAGTCGAGCCCTTCGGGATCGCCAGCCGCCAGGTGCTGGTCGACCAGGGCGACATCGATCTGGCGGCTGGCGACCAATGCATCAGCGGCGGCGACGGTGCCGACCGAATGGAGGCGCATCGCCACCCCGAGATCAAGCCGCGCGATCGCGTGGCGAACATTGGTCTCGTCATCGAGCAGCAGAATATTCAACGTGCCGGGCTCGTCCGGATACACGTGATTCAGGCCAGAGGCGACCGTGGGCTCATTCATAAATCGGTTCCCGGGTCGGTGATCAGGGGCGTGCCGGTGATCACCGAACCACGGTGGTGACCGTCATCGAGCAGTGCCTGGACTTCGCAGCGCAACTCGCCCAAGGGCGTGGTCATGGTCCGCGCGGCGACCGCGCCGCCGGCGCCGCTGGTCGCCAGCAAGGCCCGCAACGGCGCTGGCAGCACCGGCCGTTCGCCCGGCTCGCATCCGGGAAACGCCACCAGCGCCAAGCGGTTGGCGAGGGCGACGATGCCTTGCGGGTCGAGTCCGAGCACCGCCACCGGCAGCCGATCGAGGACGTCCTGGCTGAGCACCAGGGCGCGGTTGCGCAGGTCGAGGTCCGAGGTGCGCCGATCGAGATCAACGGTGCGCGCCGCGACCAGCTCCTCGAGCGAACGATTGAACCGCCGCAACTGATCGTTCTGAGTCTCGGTCTGTTCGCGCAGGGTGCGATTCTGGCGCAGCAGGTGCCACCGTTCGACCCCCTGTCGAACCGCCGCGAGAACCTCGTCGTTCTCCCACGGCTTGGTCACGAACCGATAGACTTCCCCGCCGTTGACCGCCGCGCGCAGCAGGTCGATGTCGATGTGTCCGGAAAAGAGGATCCGGCTGGTGTCGGGCGCCAGCTCGCGCGCCCGCCGCAGCAGCTCGACGCCTTCCATGCCGGGCATGTGCTGATCGCTGAGCACCACCGCGATGTTGCCGGCGGCGAGGACTTCGAGGGCGCGGGCACCGACCTCGGTGGTCAGCACCTCATACGGCTCGAAGGCCAGTAATCGGCGCAAACTGGCAAGAATCGGCAGCTCGTCATCAACCACCAGGATGCGCGCCTGGTCCACGTCACGCCTCCTGGGTTTCGCTACGTCGGCCATTGGCCGCGACCAGCGTGACGGTGAACCGCGCCCCACCCAGACGCGGGCAGCGGTCGACGCTGATCGTACCGCCATGGGTGGCGACGATCTGCTGACCCAAGGCCAGCCCGACGCCGGTGCCGCTGGCCTTGGTCGTGACATACGGTTCGAAGATGGTCGCCCCGAGCTGATCGGCCACGCCGGGTCCGGAATCCGCCACCACCAAGGTCACGCTGCGGCCATCATCGGTGGTCGTCACCCGGATCGTGCCGCCGGTGTTGGGCAGGGCCTGCACGGCGTTGAGCACGACGTTGATCACCAGCTGCATCACCTGGCTGCGCACCATCACCAGCGCGCGCGGCGCCGCGAGCTGGCGCTCAACCACACAGCGGTGCTTCACCTGATGTGCGAGCACCGTCAACGCACTGTCGACGCACGCATCGACGCTCGCGCTTTCGGTGCTCGGCGAGGACCGGGCGAGCACTTTGAGATCAGCGACGACGTGCTTGAGATGGTCAGCGCCAGTCTGGGTTTCGGACAGCAGATTGTTCAGGTCAGCGGCGATGAAGTCCCAGCGCGCCGCCGCCAGCTCGGCCTGCCAGCGCGCCCGGGCTTCGGGTGCGAGGTGCGGCTCGACCCGTTGGACCAGGCGGATCAGGGCTTCGCTGTAGCGCCGCAGGCTGCCGAGATTGGAGCCGATGTAGCCGATCGAATTGTTCAATTCATGGGCGATGCCGACGGTCAGTTCACCCAGCTGCGCCATCTTTTCGCGATTCAGTTCGGTGCGCATAGCTTCATCTGAGTTTCAGGAGAGAGGGCTTCAGAGCGGTTTTTTCAGGCTGATCTCAAGACAGAAGCGCCCGAGTTCGCACGTGAAGGACACCACGATGCAGGGGATCGCGCTGCTTTGCGCCGAGATGTGACTGCGCCCGGTGACGATCTTGGGCTGGCCGAGTTCGAACTTGTAGCCTTTCTGGACCAAACGGTTTTTGGCATCGCCGGCGATGATGCCGGCGAGTTCGCCGACGCCGTTGACCACTTGGCTGGTGATCGCGGGGAAATCCTCGCCGGCCAACCGGCCGACCACCGCAATCGCCACGGCTTCAGGAAAAGTCAGAACCACCGCGCCGTTGGCTTCACCGCTCAAACCGATGATCCCGCTGATGCCATAGGCCTCGCTGCCCGCGCCTTTGAGCACCACCGCCTCACGCGTGGGCACCACGTTGATCATCGTCTGAAACGTGGTGATCGTCGCCTCGATGAAGGGATTGATGTAATCAACATTGATGCTGCGCGGGTGCGGAGAGGGCATGGCCGATCCTGTCGCGCGGCCAGATACCGCACTGCTAGGAATACCCTGCAAACGGCGAATCCGCAAGTCGGGCCGCTTGTCCGAACCCATAAGCTTGTCCGCACCCATAACGAGGCACCGTGCGCGCATGGCATTGGTCCTGGGCATCGAATCGAGTTGTGATGAAACCGCGGTGGCGTTGGTCGAGGACGGCCATCGCGTGATCGGCGAGGCGATCGCGAGTCAAGCCGATGACTTTGCGGCATGGGGTGGCGTGGTGCCCGAAATCGCCGCCCGCGGGCACGTCCTGGCGCTGCCCGGGTTGGTCGCGCGCGTGCTCGCCGAGTCGGGCCGCACGGTGCACCAACTTGATGCCGTGGCGGTCGGGGCGTGGCCGGGCTTGATCGGCAGCCTGCTGGTCGGAGTCACTGCCGCCAAGGTGATCGCCGCGCGCTGCTCCATTCCGCTGATCGCCGTCGATCACATCGAAGCCCATCTCGGCGCGTTGCACCTCGGTCGGCCGACCGTGGCCTATCCCCTGGTCGGGTTGGTGGCGTCCGGCGGCCACAGCCACTTGTACCACGCGTCGGCAGCAGGCCGGCTGACGGTCCTCGGCGGGACGATCGACGACGCCGCCGGCGAGGCCTACGACAAGGCCGGAGCAGTGCTGGGACTCAGGTATCCCGGCGGCCCCCACGTCGATCGATTGGCTGCCGGCGGCGATCCGAAGCGCTTCGCCTTGCCGCGCAGCTTCATCAACGACGCCACGTTGCGCCTGAGTTTCAGCGGCTTGAAAACGGCTTTCCTCTACGCCATGCGCGGACCGCAGGGCAAGGATCCGCTGACCCTCGATGCCCACGGGATCGCCGATGCCTGCGCCAGTTTCCAGGCCGCCGTGGTCGATGTGCTGGTCGCTAAGCTACTGCTCGCGGCCGAGCGCGAGGGCGTGCGCACGATCGCCGTGGGCGGCGGCGTCGCCTGCAATCGCGGCCTGCGCGCGCGCTTGCAGACCGCCGCGCACGAGCGTGGCTGGACTCTGCTGCTGCCCGAGCCTCGACATTGCACCGATAACGCGGCGATGATCGCGGCGCTCGGCCACCAGTTGTGGCTGCGCGGTGAAATTGCCGACCTGCGCCTGGCCCCGCTGCCAAGCGGAAGCGCCGGCCCGCGGGTGAGATGACTCAGCCTTGGCGCTTCGTGATCACCTGTGGTATAATCAATCATCACCATGGCCCAGGTTCCCGCATCAACGCCATCTCCGCTGACCCGGATGACCAATCGCATCGCGGCCAGCGCCATCGCGCCGCCCGACAGCCGCATTCTGCTGACTCAGGCTCAGGCGGGCATGATCCTGTCGCGCATCGTCGAGTTGCCGAACCGCACCCGGCTGTGTCCCTCGGGCACGACCCTGACCGACGCGCTGATCCAACGCCTCGCCGGGCGAGGGATTAAACGCATCTACATCATGGGCACTGAATTTCCGACGCTGGGTGCTGATCAATGGGCCGAGACCGCCAAGCGTCTGCATGAGCGGTTCGCCCGGGTCCACGATCAGCCGTACCTGATGGTGTTGATGAAGACGGTCGAGAACGCCCTCGCTCGCACGTTCTGACGCCATGCTGCCGCTGCCCACCATCGCCAGCCGAATCCTGACTACGCCGGGATTCACGTTTCCCAAAACCCTGGAAAAGCTCACTCAACTCATCGCCGACGCCGCGACCGATAGTGAAATCGTCCGGGCCCTGGTCTCATCCGATCCGCTGCTGACCGCCACCGTGCTCAGCCAAGCCAATCAAGCCGGCGACGGCGGCACCCGGCTGTCAGAGGCCTTGCGCTCAGTCGGGCTCGGTGGCGTGATCGGGCTGACCCGCAGTTTCTCCGCGATCCCCGACCACGCGCGGGTCGCGGTCGGCGGCTGCTGGCAGCTCGGCTTCGCCTGCGGCAAACTCACCCGGATCATCGCCCGCCTGGTCGGCACCCGGCACCCGACCTCGCCGCTCGCCGGATTCGATGACGAGACGCTGCACGCTGCCGGACTGCTGCACGACCTGGGCAGTGCCCTGGCCGCGGTGCGTTTTCCCGCTGAATATGCGCGCGCGGTGGCCCGCCAAGAAGCCGGTGACGGTCCATTTTCCCGCCTGCTGCACAGCGAACTCGGCGCTGATGCCGGCGATCTCGGCTACTTGTTTGGTCGCGGCTGGAATCTGCATCCGCTGCTCCTGAGCTGCATCCGCTATCACGATCGCCCCAAGCAAGCCGACGCCCACCACGACCTGGTTGCTGCCGTGCATCTCGCGCGCGTGCTCGCCCGCGCCTGCGGCCACGTCGCCGGCGCCGACCGTTTCATCTGGGGCATCGACGACACCGCCCTCTCGCGCCTCGGCCTGCGGCTCGATGATTACCAACCGATCCTGGCGCGGTTTCTCGATGAATGGCAGATCGTCGACCTGTACGAAGTCGGCGCGCGCTGAGGTTGCGCTTAAGGCATCTTCTCGCAGGACTGCTGACTGGACTGCTTGCTGGCTGGTCTACCTTCCTCAGCCATGAACGCATCTGCTCCTGCCCGCCACGCTGTGCCCGACGTGATGAAGAAACTCGTCGCGCTGTGCAAGAACCGTGGCTTTGTTTTTCAGTCCTCGGAAATCTACGGTGGTCTCAAAAGCGCGTATGATTACGGCCCGCTGGGCGCCGAGCTGAAGCGCAATCTGATGGGCGAATGGTGGAAGGACATGGTCACCACCCGCGAAAATGTCGTGGGCATCGACGCCTCGATCATCATGCATCCGAATGTCTGGCGCGCCTCGGGTCACGCTGCCGGATTTGCCGATCCGCTGGTCGATTGCCAGGTTTCAAAGGAGCGTTTCCGCGCCGACAAGGCGCCGCGCCCGGAAACCGTTCCCGGCCCCCTGCCGATCACCTGCATCGACAAGGGCGTGGCCAAGACCTACGCCGAGATCATCGAAAAGAATTTCGGCGTCGCGCTGGAGCGTGATGGCAACGTGCTGAACGGCCTGCGCGCGATCAGCCCCACCGAATTTGGTTTCTTCGCCAAGGATGCGACCTCGCCCACCACGACGTGGCCATGGCGCGGCTACGTCAGCCCATTGATCGGCTGCCCATTCCTGACTGCGGAAAAGCAGTTCAATCTGATGTTTCGCACGCCGTTGGGCGCCGTCGATCCGATGCAGGATGTGGCCGAAGTCACCGCCAAGCTGACCCTTGAGCCCGATTTGGTGGCGGCGATCAAAACCCACTTCGGCAAGGTCGCCGACAGCGGGGCGTTGGCCAAG
>JANYGY010000026.1 GCA_025362255.1 Planctomycetales bacterium | reverse complement strand
CAGCCAATCGATGCCCAGCGCGATGGCTTCGCGAATCGAGCCCACTACCGGGATGTTGGCCTCGATCCCGGGCATCGACATCAGGTCAGTGCCCACGTGATTGCTGTCGATCACGCACACCACGTCCTCTGGCCGAAAGCGCAGCAGACCCATCGCGGTCTTGTTGCGATAGATGTCCTGGGTGCCCTCGGTGAGCACCGCCAGGCGGCGATAGATGGGATGGGTCGGACGGTAGGAGTGCAGGCCGGGCATAGATGAAATCTAGTGGCCACGACCGCCGAATGAATCGCGAATCAGGCGGAGAACAGTGCGCCGCCGGTCAGAGCGCGCGCCCCACGGCGTCGCTGATCGAACGCAACCCATGGCGCTCCAGCTCGGCGAGCAGGCCGCGATTGATCTCGGCGATCAGCAGCGGGCCATGATAGATCAGCGCTGAATAGACCTGCACCAGACTGGCGCCGTGGCTCAATTTTTCCCATGCGGCGGCCGCGGAATCGACGCCGCCCACGCCGATCACCGGAATCTGCCGCGACTGCTGGCGGATGCGCCGGCTGACCCGCGCCAGGACATAGGTCGAACGGTCGCGCACCGGTCGGCCGGACAGGCCACCTGCGCCATACCCGGCGATGGTGGCTGGGCCCGCGGTCAGGCCGGTGCGCGCGATCGTGGTGTTGGTCGCGATGATGCCGTCGCAGCCGGTTTCCAACGCAACATCGACCGCTGCATCGATCCCGGCATCACTGAGATCCGGAGCGATCTTCAAAAACAGCGGCGTGCCGCCGGCCGCACGATCCACGCACACCCGCACCCCGGCGAGCAACGGGCGCAACGCAGCTTCGGATTGCAAATCCCGCAGCCCCGGAGTGTTGGGACTGGAGACGTTCACCACCAGATAATCGGCATAGCGCCCGACCGCGCGAATCGACTCTTCATAATCGGCGAGCGCCGCAGCGTTGTCGACGACCTTCGATTTTCCGAGGTTGATGCCCAGCACGCACCCTGGCCGACGTGGCCCACCGGCGGGGGAAAAAGCCCGCGCCAGGGTAGTCGCCAACGCCGCGCAGCCGCGGTTGTTGAAGCCCATGCGATTGATGATCGCTTCGTCAGCGCGCAGGCGAAAGAGGCGCGGCGTCGGATTGCCGGGTTGCGCCCGACCGGTGACGGTGCCGATCTCGACGTGCGAAAAACCGACCGCCGCCAAGCCGTTGATGCCGACGCCGTTCTTGTCGAGTCCCGCGGCCAAGCCGACGGGATTGGCGAAACGTCGACCGCAGACCTCGACCGCGAGCCGCGGATCCGCGACCGCGAGCCACGCTTGAACCTCGCGACACACGCGCGGCAAGCGCGACGCGACCGCCAGACTTCCGATCGCTAGGTCATGCGCCCGCTCGGCGTCCATCGCGAACAAGGCAGGCCGCAGGATCGTTCGATACAAACTCATGGCGCGCTGATTCCACCGGGGTTTCTGATGACGTCGAGAATGGCGCAGAAGTCCAGCTCACCCAGGCCGCGGGCCTCGGCGGTGGCAAACGTCTGCGCGGCAGCGGCGGTCAAGGGCAGCGGCAGATCGACCTCGGCAGCCAGTCGCTGCGCCAAGCGCACGTCCTTGGCCATGTGCTTGACCGCGAACTGCGGACTGAAATCACCGCTGAGCCACTTCGCTTTCTTCAAATCGCCATAAGGCGATTTCCCGGCGTTGAAATCCAGTGCGGAAAACCACGTGTCGGCCGGGATTCCGGCCCGCCGCGCGAGTTCCTGCGACTCGCACAACGCCTGGTTGAGATCGGCGAGCAGGAGATTGAACGACAGCTTGATCGCGGTCGCCTGGCCGATGCCCCCGACCGCCAGCTGCGCTTTGGCCAAGCCGGCATAGATCGGGTGCACCGCCGCCGCATCAGCCGCTGCCCCGCCGATGAAAAAAACGTTTTGGCGCTGTTCCGCCGCCGGCTTGCTGCCGGTGAACGGCATGTCGATGAACCGCACGGACTCTCCCCCCACCTCCGCTAAAAGCCGCGCCGCCTGCGCGGTTTCATCCACGCCGATCGTGCTGTGCTGACAGACGATCACGCCCGCAGGCAGCGCTCCGACGATCTGCGCGAGTAAGCCGAGCACCGCCGCGCCATCGGCCACCACGATCATCACCAGCTCGGCATCGCGCACCGCATCGGTCACGCTCGCCGTCCACCCCGGCTGATCAGGCTTCGGACTGCGATTCCACGCCCGCACCTGATGCCCATCAGCATGGAGATGCCGAGCCCAGATCGATCCGATGAGGCCAAGGCCCAAGACAGCAATGCGCATGATGTGATGGAGTTTCGATTATCGCGGGCACTCGCAAGGTCGCGCGCACGGCATTTGCCAGCCATTCGCCACCCATGCGCCAACTATCCGCCAACGAGTGATCGATTCACCGTCTGCGGTGATCAGTAGTGGAATTTTACCTGGGCGATCTCAAGCGCGCCGTCGACCATGCGATAAACGATGCGGTGTTCGTCATTGATACGTCGCGACCAGAATCCAGACAGGGCGAATTTCAATGGTTCGGGTTTGCCAATGCCATCACTAGGCGATCTGCAGATATCCTTGATGAGGGCATTGATTCGTTTGATCATCTTGACGTCGTCGCGCTGCCAGCTGACATATTCTTCCCAGGCCTGACTGCTGAAGATGATTTTCATCCGGCCACTTTTCTTCCGGCCACTTTTCGTCCCTCCACATTGCTGAGTTTTCTCGCGGTGCCCTTGCCTTTGTTCAACTCGTCGATCGCAGTCAGCAGCCTTTTGGCGTTGGTGGGTGAACGTAGCAGATAGGCTGTTTCTTCGAGAGCCTTGTAGTCCTCCAGACTGAGCATGACCACTGATTGATCGCTATTTCTGGTTACAATGACGGGTTCGTGATCATTGCAGACGTTATCCATCACCGATGCGAAATTACTTCTGGCCGAGCTATAGGTGATCGTGTTCATGAAAAAATTGTACAATTTACTGTACAATTACAACGTCTCAAACCCATTCGACCATTTTCATTCCCCGGTTGTCGCCACCCGCGTCTGCTCGCTCACCTCCACAGGCACCCGCACGCGGCGCAGTGCGACGTTCCCCAGCTGACCGCAGGCGGCCATGATCGTGCGGCCCTTGGTCGTGCGTTGGCGCACCGGCAGTCCCGCATCGCGCAGCCAGCCGAGAAAGCGCTCGGTTTCCTCGGCGGTCGGGGCGCGGGTCAGCGGCGCGTTGCCGGGATTGTACGGAATCAGATTGAGCAGCACCCGCCCCAAAGGACGGCAGAATTCGGCGACTTGCAGGGCATCGGCCTGAGTGTCGTTGAGGCCTGGCAGCAGGCAGTAATTCACGCCCAGGGTGAAATTCCGGCGTTGCGGATACGCCGCCAGGATCCGCTGCAATTCCGCCAACGGAGTCTTGCGGTTCACCGGCATGATCCGGCTGCGCAGGTCGTCGGTCGCGCCGTTGAGACTCAGCGACAGATTCAGGCGTTTCCAGCCAAGGGCGGCCAGCCTGGCGATGCCCTCGGCGTGGCCGCTGGTGCACACCGTGATCCGCTCCTGACTGAAATGCAGACCCCGCCGATCGGTCAGCACGCGCAGGGCCTGCAGTACCTGATCGCAATTGTCGAGCGCCTCACCCATGCCCATGAACACGATGTTCTTGGGCTGCCAGCCGAGCACCGAGCGCGCGGTGACCACCTGGGCGACGATTTCCCCGGCGGTCAGATTGCGCAGCAATCCCATGCGCCCGGTTTCGCAGAAGGTGCACCCCATCTTGCAGCCAACTTGCGAGGAGATGCAGATCGTGTGCTCCATCGTCCCGTCGGCGGCGACATGCATCGGAATGCGGACGGCTTCGATCTCGTAGCCGTCGTGGGTCGCGAAGACCGCTTTGGCGGTGGTCCCGACGGCCGTTGTCCCGACGGCCGTTGTCCCGACGACAGTGGCTTCATCGACATGGGTGACGACGCGCAGCAGGGGCGCGTCGAATTGCGCGCACCACGTGGCCGCGGTCGCCGGCGACACCGGGAATTCGGCGGGCGCAAAGCGACCCTCACGCATCACTCGCGGATAGAGCGCATTGGCGATCCCGTGGCCGGTCGGCATGGAAAAGCGCGCGGCGGCAGACAATTCGTCGGCAGTCAGGCCGAAGATGTTGAGCATGATGTGGTGGGCGTTCACATTTGGGCAGCTTGTACGGCCACCGCAGGCTGCGCCGATTTCGGACCTATTTCGGACCTATTCCGGACCTATTCCGGGCCTTTGACCCGGGCCAGGATTCCGATTTTGGCGAACTTCTGCTTGGCCGCTTCGGCGTCGGCCTGCGAGGCGCCCTTGAGCACCGGGATAATGACTTTCTTCGACAGCGCTTCGGCTTCGTCGGGGGTGATCTTGGCCATCTCCGCGATCAAGGGGACGGCCTTCTGGCGCCGGCCTTCGTCCGCGATCTTGGCTAGGAAGACTGCCCATCCGGCCTGCTGGCCACCCGCAGTTGCCGCTCCCACGCCCGGCCGGCGGCCAGAGCTGGCGACCGGGGCCATGCCGTTGCCTGAATCTTCATCGGGCAGCAATTTGTTCAGGATCGAGGTGATGTCCTGGTTGTTAGGAATAAAGCCGCTGGATTCCTCTTCCGGAAACAGCTCGTTCAAGCGCGCCAAGGTGTCGTCATTGCCGACCTGATTCCCTGAGCTGTTGCCCCCGAAGGCGCCCGTGGCCGGCGACGACGATTTGACGACGCGCCCCGTGCCCGGACGCGATGACGTCGGCGGCGGCAGGGCTTTGACCCCGCCAAAAGGCGTGATCTCGGGCAATTGAATGCCCCGGAATTCGTTGTTCGACTTGGCCGGCATCGCCACCGGGGCGTCGCTGACGATAGTGCCCGACGGGCTGATTTGAGCCTGTTCGCCCGTGGCGGATCCACCAGGAAAGGCGTTCAGCAGCAATGACAGCAGACTGCGGCTGCCCCCGCTGGGCAACGGCACCAGCAATTGGAAATCGGCGACGTGCTCGGAGATGTCACGCTTGAACACCTGCGGCCGGCGCGGCCAATCGATCTTCGGCAGGTCCTCGGGGACAAACGCGCTGAACTCGACTTCGGCGCCGATGCGGGCGAACCCGCCGAGCACCAGATGCATGACCGCCGATTCTTCGCGCGTCATATCTGGTAGCAGGACGATCGGCGCCGAATCCGCGATCGAAGCGCAGGTGCTCTCTTTCAGGCTGAAGGCCCGACCAAGGAGCTGCGCGATCGCGGGTTTCGCGGCCTCGGGACAGGCACGAAGGATGAAGGTAAATGTGGCCATGCAGAGATGCTGAATGATTGAGGCGCCTGAGCTGCGGTCAACCTCGTTAGCACGTCGGCTTGGTTGACGTCATAACTCGCCAAGGGCCGGTCGCAGGCTGAACCCGAGGTCTCGGTGGCGTGTCGGGGACCAGCGTGAAACTCGCAGATATGTCGATCATGCGCTGCGCGACTCCTGCCGAGACCTTTGCCGCCCTCGCCTCCGTGACCTCGGCGACGTCGCCCACGATTTCAGGCGGCTCGGCGCTCTTTCTCTTTTTCGGCGCCGAGGATCCGCAAACCGGCGACAGCTGGTGCCCGGATTGCGTCACCGCGGATCCGGTCTTGCGGGCTTCGATCGCCAGACTGCGCCGCGATCTGACGGTGTACGAATGCCCGGTTGGCCAGCGCAGCGAATGGAAAAACCAGCCGACTCATCCCTATCGCCTGCATCCGCTGATGCGCCTGGCGCGGATCCCAACCCTGCTGTTCATCGCCGATGGCGTCGAACGCGGCCGGCTGGTTGAAGCCGATTGCGCGAATCCTGCAGCCGTTGCCGCCTTCTTGGCGTGATCGCTCGCCCGTTGTGCCCAGCGCGGGTCTTTTCGATGGGAAGGACTCATCCACGACCACACTCTGGATCCCATGGCGAAGAAACCTGAGGCGAAACCGCCGGCGAAAAAATTTGACGATCAGGCCAAGAAGACCGGCGGCGTGCTGGAGATCCTGTACAATCGCAAACTGCGCCATGACTACGCGATCATCGATTCGTGGGAGGCCGGCTTGGTGCTGATGGGCAGCGAAGTCAAAAGCCTGCGTGCCGGTGACGTGCAGTGGGGCGACGCCCACGCCCGTCCCAGCCCCGATGAAGAGCTCTGGCTGTATGGCCTGCACATCGGTGAATACCGTCAGGCTGGGGTCTGGGGCCACCAGCCGCAGCAACCGCGCAAACTGCTGATGCACCGCAAGGAGATCAACAAGATCATCGCCAAGCTGGCGACCAAGGGCCTGACGATGGTCCCCGAACGACTGCTGTTTCGCGGGGGCAAGGCCAAGGTCGCGATCTGCCTGTGCCAAGGGAAAACCCATGGCGACAAGCGTCAGGATCTGATCAAGCGCGCCCAGGGCCGCGACAACGAGCGCGAAATGGCGCAGCGGATGAAGCGCGGTTCATAAGCGACAGCGATTCAGGTCGCGCCGCCGGGAACCCACAGAACGTCGCTTTTTCCGCCGTCATTCGCCGCCCGCGCCCAGATGAAGCACAAATCCGAGAGCCGATTGAGGTAGCGCACGCAGTTGGGATTCCAGGCCCGCGTGGCGTCGGCGTGTTGCGCCGCGACCAGGTCACGCTCAGCGCGGCGAACGACCGTCCGCGCCAGATGCAGCCACGCAGCGGCCCGACTGCCGCCGGGCAGCACGAAACTGGTCAGCGGCGCAATGTCGCTGTTCGCCGCGGTTGCCCAGGTCTCCAAACGTTCGATCTGGGCGTCGGTGATGCGCGGGATCTTGGCCTCCCACGGACTTCCTGGGGGGGTCGCCAGATCGGCGCCGAGATCAAAGAGATCGTTTTGAACCACGGCTAAATTGCTCAGCGGCGCTTCGAGGCGGACCAGACCGAGCAGCGAATTCGCCTCGTCGACACCACCGATGGCGTTGATCAACGGGTGATCCTTCGCCAGCCGGGTGCCATCGGTCAGGCCGGTGGTGCCCTGGTCGCCGGTGCGGGTGGTGATGCGATTGAGGGTGACCATGCGACCGAGGATGCGGCTGCTGGCTCAAGTGCGATGCGCGAAATAAAAACCTGCCGCCCGCGCGGGACTGGACATGTTCCCCGCGGTGGTCGGCATTACCGTCTCGCCATGCCCGCGATCCAGGCTGACAGCCTGACCAAGATTTTCCGCACCTATGACCGCCGCCCTGGTTTCTGGGGCTCGCTGCGCGATGTGGTCGATCGCCGGCATCGCGAACTGATCGCGGTGAAGGGCATCTCGCTGGAGATTCCACAAGGCCAGGCGGTGGGCTACATCGGCCCGAACGGCGCCGGCAAAAGCACCACGATCAAAATGCTCACCGGCATCCTGACCCCGACCTCGGGCACGGTGCGGGTGAATGGCTTCGACCCGCATCGCCAGCGCGCTGCCTATGTCAAAACCGTCGGCGCGGTGTTCGGTCAACGCTCGCAGTTGTGGTGGGATCTGGCGGTGGGCGAAAGCTTCGACCTGCTGCGCCATCTGTACGACGTATCGCCAGCAGATTTTGCCAGCCGCCTCAAACGTTTCGATGAAGTGCTCGAACTCGGGCCGTTCTTGCGCACCCCGGTGCGCAAGCTGTCGCTGGGGCAGCGGATGAAGGCCGACATCGCGGCGGCCCTGCTGCATCAACCGCCGGTGTTGTTCCTCGATGAGCCGACGGTGGGGGTCGACGTCGTGACCAAGACCCGCCTGCGCGAATTCCTCCGCGAACTCAATCGCGAACTCGGCACCACGATCCTGCTGACGACCCACGACATGCAGGACATCGAAGCCCTCACCAGCCGCGTGGTGGTCATCGACCAGGGCGCGATCATGCATGACGGCAGCCTCGATTCGCTGACCGATCGTTATGGCGGTGGCAAACGGCTGTTGCTGACGCTCAGCCGCGCGGTGGTCCTCGACCAGCTCACCGCCCTGCCCCGTCTGGGCATCGGGTGGACGCAGGGCAGCCCGGTCGAGCTGACCGCGGCGCTTGAGCGCAGCGTCGATTGTCCGGCAACCCTGCAACAGGTGCTGGGCCTGCTGCCGGTCGCCGATGTCACGATCCAAGAGCCGTCGATCGAAGAAGTCGTCAAGGCGTTGTACGGCGGCCGCGCCGGATGATGCGCTCACTTTCTTTTCCTGCCTTATTCGCAACAGGTCACCATGACTGAGCACGCTCTTGCCGCCCATCCGGACATCACCGCGCTGATTCGCATCGCGTTGCATGAGGACCTGCGCTTTGGCGTCGATGTCACCTGCGCCGCGACCCTCGCGCCGGGTGCGCGGCTGCGCGGCACGGTGCGCGCGAAAGAGCCCGGGGTGATCTGCGGGATGTGGCTTTTCCAGTCGATCTTCACCGAATTGGGCAGCGATGTGCAGGTCTCCGAGCTGCTCGCCGATGGCACGACGGTGACGCCCGGGACGGTGGTCATGACCATGGCGGGCGATGCCACCGCGATGCTGCTCGCCGAACGCACCGGCTTGAATCTGTGCCAACGCCTGTCGGGCACCGCGACTTTGACCCGGCGTTATGTCGAGGCCGTGGCCGGCACCCGCGCCCAGATTCTCGACACCCGCAAAACCACTCCGGGTATGCGGCTGCTGCAAAAACACGCGGTGCTCGCCGGCGGTGGCGCCAACCATCGTCAGGGCCTGTTCGACCAAGTGCTGATCAAGGAGAACCACATCGCGTTGATGCCCGCCGGTCTGCTCGGGTCGGGCCCGGCCGAGGCCGTGCGCCGCAGTCGTCAGCAGGTCGGCGAGCACGTACGCGTCGAGGTCGAGATCGAACGCCTCGATGATCTCGAGCCCTGCATCCACGCCGGCGCCGACATCATCCTGCTCGACAATCTCGCACCCGCGATGGTGCGCGAAGCCGTCGCCCGGCGTGACGCCTGCGTGCGCGCGACCGGGCAAGCGCGCGCGGTCCTGCTCGAAGCCTCAGGCGGCATCACCTTGCACACCGTGCGCTCGTTCGCCGATGCAGGCGTCGATCGCATTTCAACCGGCGAACTGACCCATTCAGTGCGCTCGCTCGATCTGTCGCTGCGCTGCACGCCGCTCAAGGACCTGCTGTCCCGGGATCAGGCACCGTGAACGCAGCGATCCCGCCCACCCTGACCTTGGCGGATGCGCTCGCGGCGTTGCACCACGCGCCCCAGGTCTGGTGCCTGGCGGGTCCGTGGAGCGTGCTGACTTGGGATGTCGAACCGGCAACCCTCGCCGACCTGCCACTCGCGCCTGAGACCAACCAAATATCGTCCACGCCGAACCCCCACGGGTGGGATCGCTTCGCCGGGGGCTGGCTCGTCCAGCTCGATTACGAGGGCGCGGTCGACGTCGTGCGCGTGCGCTCCGGTTTGGTGTGGGATCCGCTCGGGATCTGCCGGCCGTTTGGTGATGTGCGGCTGCCTGGCGCGGCGCGGCCGGCGATTGCACCTCGCCTTGCAGAAGCCGCGCTGCGCCCCGCCTGGGATTGCGCCGGACACGTCACGCGGGTGCGCCGCATCAGTGCGCACATCGCGGCGGGCGACTGTTATCAGGTCAACCTCACGCTGCCTTTTTGCGCGACGTTGAAAGCCGGCGATGACCTCGACGTGTTCGCGGCGTTGCTCGCCGCCAATCCGGCGCCGTTCGCCGGCTGCATCCGCCGACCAGGGCGGCCTTCGATCGTCAGCCACAGCCCCGAATGCCTGGTCGCCTGTGCTGACGGCGTGATCGCGAGCAGCCCGATCAAGGGCACCCGGCCGCTCGGTCATCGCGCTGAATTGCTGACCAGCGCGAAAGACGCCGCCGAATTGGCGATGATCGTCGATCTGGTGCGCAATGATCTCGGCCGCGTCGCCGAGCCGGGCAGCGTGCGAGTGATGGATGCGGGGCGGGTGATCGACCTGCCGTATGCCCACCATCGGGCCGCTGACATCGTGGCGCGATTACGTCCGGGGACCGGATGGCGGGACATCCTCGGTGCGGTTTTTCCCGCTGGCTCGATCACCGGCGCGCCCAAACGCAAAGCCATGGAAATTATTTCAAGCATCGAAGGCGGACCTCGGGGTCCGTATTGCGGCAGCTTCGGCTGGGTCGACGAACGCGGCGCCGGCCAGCTGAACGTCGCTATTCGCACCGCCATCATCACCACTCTCACCACCGCTCTCACCACCTCTCTCACCACCTCTGAAGGCGACCGCCAACAGATCGCGGTGCATGCCGGTGGCGGCATCGTCGCCGATTCAATCGGCGAACATGAGTGGGCCGAAGTCTTGACCAAGGCCTCGGCTTTTGCCGCGGTCCTGAAAGGCACGTGATGGAACAGCCGCAGGTCTTTCAAGCACGCACCGTGCTGATCACGCTCGGGGTGCTGCTATCGCTCAGCAGCTGCGGCGGTCGAGGCGCGAACGCCGGAGGCCCGACTGGTTCCGGGATGTTCAATGCGAAACCGCAGGCCAGCGCGGCAGCGCTGGCCGAGGCCGAACAGGTCGACGCGGCGCAGCGGTTATACGCTGACGGCCTGTTCGAACGCGCACGCATCGAAGTCGATCGCCTGATCGCCAGCGGGGTCCGCCACCCGCAGGTGTTTCTGCTCAAGGCTCAGCTGCTGCGCCAAACCGGTGATCTCGACGGTGCGATTCCGTGGTGCGCAAAAGCGGTCGAGGCTTCACCCGCGTGGGTCGAGCCACGGATCCTCGCCGCTCAGATGCACCTCGTCCGTGAGCGGTATGCCGCGGCCGGCAGCCTGTTTGAAGACATCGAACGCCTAGCCCCGAAAAGTCCTTGGGGCCCTTATGGCCAGGGCGTCGTCGCGGTGCGCCGGGGCGACCGTGTTCAAGCCATCGTCTTGTGCGATCGAGCCTTGGAGCGCGATCCAGATCATGAGCCGAGCCTAGCCCTGCGCGCTCAGCTGGCGCGCCAAGATGGCGACAGCCTGAGCGAAGAACGCCTGCTCGCCCGCTATGCGGCGCTCGTCCCAATGGCTGCAGAGGTCCGCGTGCGCCTGGGCGATCTGGCTCAGGCAGCGGGTCGCGCCGAAGACGCCCAACGTCAATTCTTGCGCGCTTATGAGCTTGAACCGCGCCCGACTACCGCTGCAAAATTAGCTGAATTAGCTCGTTTTTCTGGGGATACCGCCGAAGAACAGCGCTGGCGAGGGCGCGCCGCCGCAGCTCCGGCCGGCTCTGCTGAGCCCCCTGCTGATCCCACTGCAGATCCCACTGCAGAGCCGGCCGCTGGCCCGTCCTTTGGACCACCCCCCAGCGATCTCCCCTTGGGGGTCCAGTAGTCAATCCAGTTACACTGCTTCCCACGCCTCAACTCCTTCATATACGATAAACGAATAATGCGCTCAGGTTTGGTGTCGATCAGCTTTCGTAACCTTCCCGTGCCAGCAGTGCTGGCATTGGCGCGTGGTGCTGGACTGCACGCGATGGAGTGGAGCAGCGATGCCCACTGCCCACATGGAGATACCTCAATCGCCAAGTCGGTCGCGGTGACGACCAAGACTGCCGGGCTCACGGTTGCGGCTTATGGCTCGTACTACCGCTTGGGCGCCAGCGAAGAGCAGGGCCTGACGTTCGCGTCCGTGCTCGCTTCGGCAGTCGCCCTGGGCGCGCCGGCGATCCGCATCTGGGCCGGCGCAGCTGGCTCGGCCGAAACCACGCCCAAGCAGCGCAATGCGGTGATCGCCGACGCGCGCCGCATCTCGCTGCTGGCTGCCGCGGCCAAAGTCCGGGTGCTCACCGAGTGGCATGCCGGCACCCTGACCGACACCGGGGCCAGTGGCCGGGCATTCCTGACCGACGTCGGTCAGCCGAATTTCGGCACCGTCTGGCAACCCGGCATCGGTCTCGACCCAGCAGTCGCCGAGGCTGAATTGGCCGCGGTTCTGCCGTGGGTCGAACACCTGCACGTCTTCCACTGGCGCACCCACGAACGGCGCCCCTTGGCCGAAGGCGCAGCGGCGTGGCGGCGTTATTTGGCGTTGGCCGCGACCACCGGCAAAGTGACCTGCGCGGCGCTCGAATTCGTGCGCGGCGATGAGCCTGCGCAACTCGGTCCTGACGCCGCAACCCTCAATACCCTGCTGCGTGAAACTGCCAAATGATCCGCGTCGCGATAACCCATGCAGACAACGATCTGCCTCGGTTCTTCGCTCCCGCTGATCTTGAACGCCTCACGAACGTCGCTGACGTCAGGGTCTTGGGCGGCAGCGAGCGCGAGCGCATCCTGCCGCAATTGGCCGACGTCGACATTCTGCTCGGCTCGTGGGGCATGCCGCTCATCGACTCGGAACTTTTGACGGCGGCGCCGAAATTACGCGCGGTCTGTTACGCTGCGGGCAGCGTCAAATATTTCATGACCCCCGAGGCCTATGCCCGTGGCGTGCTGGTCACCACCGCCATGCATGCCAACGCGGTGCCGGTCGCCGAAGTCACCGTCGCGTTGATCACCTTGGCCAACAAAGGCTGGTTCACCGCTCAAAGTCTGCTGCGCCACCATCGCAGCCACCAAGGCGTCGCGCACATCGGCAACTTCGGCGCCACCGTCGGCCTGATCGGCTGCGGTGCGATCGCCCGGCTCGTGATCGCCAAACTCGCGGCCATGGACCTGCACGTGCTGGTCTACGACCCTCACGCCCGCGACCTGCCACCCGGCATCGAGATGGTCAGTGATCTGCGCGAACTCGCCCGCCGCAGTGATGTCATCAGCGTCCACGCGCCCGACATTCCGGAAACCGCCGGCATGTGCGACGCTGCCTTCTTCGCCGCGATGCGCGACGGCACCACCTTCATCAACACCGCCCGCGGCCGCCTGGTCGATGAATCCGCGCTGATCGCCGAACTCACCACCGGCCGACTCAACGCCCACCTCGACGTCACCTTCCCCGATCACCCGGCCCCCGACAGCGCGTTCTATCAACTGCCCAATGTCTGGCTGACGCCCCATCTCGCCGGCAGCTCCAGCGGAGAAATCCGCCGCATGGGCCGCCTCGCCATCGACGAATGCCTCGCCGTCATCGCTCACCAACCGCCCAGATTTCCGGTCAGCGCCAACATGCTCGCCACCATGGCTTGACCCCCGACCTCAGCCGATATCGTCCGGCGCCAGTTCACGGTGGGGTATCGTCTAACGGTAGGACTGCAGATTCTGGCTCTGCCTATCGGGGTTCGAATCCCTGTACCCCAACCATAAACCCTGTCGTAGGTCATTCTTACGACAGGGTTTTTTTTCGACCCACCACCGACCCATAATGTAGTTTTGAGCGTGAAAAGCCCTTTATGGAATAGCATTCACGGCCTCCACTAGCCGCTTCAGGTCCACGTGGTTGTAGCCGGCATGCACGTCGCGGGGCACATGCCCCACCAATTTCCGGCGAACCTCTTCAGGGATACCACGTCGACCCATCTCCGTGATCGCATAGCTACGCCAACAATGGACGTGCATTCCCGACCAGATTTTCTTTGCGTGGTCGTTGTAATGACTCGCAAAACCATGCCCATATCGCATCTGGTTTGAACTTTTAACAAAACTGCTGCCTGCGTGCGGGAACAGCGGATCGTCTGGTCCGAACCCAGCTCGGGCTGCGATTGAACGATCCAGGTAGGGCACTAAGCGGGAATGGACCGGGGTGGGCCGATAGAGATCGCCCTGATTCTTGGCGGACCTTAGGGCCGCCTTTTCCGTGACGATCATGAGACATCGAATGCCATCAATCATAACGATATCTTTCAGCCGAAGCTGAGCGATTTCCCCGCAACGTGCCCCTGTATAACGATAGAACCACGGCAGCACTTCCCATTCAAGGATGCCTACGGCTGAGGCCCGGACGAGTGGAGGCAGTGAACAAAGGGCATCGGCCAGCTCCGGTGGGGGCGGCTTAGTGGTATTTCGCTGCACCGTGGGCAGGTCGATGCCAAGAGCTACATTCTGGCTCACCAAATCCTCTTTCAGGCACCAATTGAGAAATGTCGAGATGTTCTTGACCATTTTGTGGACGGTTTTGGCAGAGATGCGGTCGGCTTCTGGAGCTGGCTTTATGCTGATTTTCTGGCCCCGCCCACCGTACCGACGGAAAACCACCATCTTGTCACGGAAATCGCGGATGTGCTGGCGCGTCACTTGAGCCAAGGGAATGTCGCCGACCACCGTCTCGAACACTCTCAACGTCCGGGCATAGTCGTAGACCGTGGCGCCAGAACGTAACTTGAAGCTCTTGCGGTTTTCGATGAATCGCTTGGCTGTCTTGCTGATGGTCGGTCCGGTAGGTACCACGACTTTGAGTTCTTCCTTTGTGCGATCGATGAGCATACGGCTGAGCTCATCGCTCTGGTGAGCCTGGGCGAGCACTGCCCCGGCAATCTCTCCTGCGGTGCCATGGATATTCAGCGGGGTGAGAATCCGGTCACGAATGGCAGCAGCGACGGCTAGGTCAGCTGTCCCGGTGCTGATCTCCATGCGCTTGCCGCCGAGATGTTCAGGTAGCTTGAAGCGCACCTGCCACGTTCCGTAACGGAGGCGCAGGTTGCTCTGATCGATGGCTGGCTTCGCGCGCCGAGCCATGATTAAGCAGAGTCGCGCAAGGCGTTGAGTGGCAGTTTGCCAATTGCTGATCGACACAGCACGTCGCTAACATCCTCCGCAGAATAGAGCGACTTCGACTGAAAGGTCGGTCCTAGTTTGGATTTTCGGACAAATCCTTGCGAAGCCCATTGTTTCAGGGTTTTTGCTGGAACTCCAAAGATGTGAGTCGCGTTCTTGATATCGACCCATTGACGATCTGAGCTTTCAAAGTTCTCAATTTGAGACACGAGAGCATCAAGTTTCATTGATAAATGGTTAACGGCTTCATAGACAGGTTGGATGGCCATCGATAGGGCTGCCTCAGGGGTTATTGGTAATTTTTCTTCACCGTTCAGGTGAAGTTTATGGAAATGACGACTACAAATCCCCCCATCGAGGGGAATGTTCGAGGTAGCCGTGGGGGGAATTAAAGCTGGCTGGATGAGTGACATATTCGGCAGAATAGAATTCGGTAGACTTACGCTCACCCTTCTATATCCCAAAGATTCATGAGAATTAATGTGAACAAATCTCCCGCATCTCCCAAAAAAAAGCGTGCCGAACTCGACGCTAGCGATCCGTGGAATTTGCTCCCTGACCTCTTTAAGCCGAGTCGTTCTCGGCGCCGACTCCGCTATGAGATGTCTCTTCAACGCATGCCTGGAAACGAGCCGCTCAGCCAGAAAGAGATTGCGGCCAAAGTTCAGGTCGATGCGAAGAACCTGGTCTACTACCTAGACAACGACCCGAAACGGCCTGGTGCATTGAGCCTATATCAGCGACAATCCGTTGCCGAGATCGCCTGCGGATCGCGGTTATGCGAACCATGGCTTTCTGAGGGACACTGGTTCGCCCCTGATAATTCGCAAATACTCCCGTCGTGGCTAATCACTATGAAAATGATCGATGCCGCCATGCGAACGGGGTACTGGACGGCGCTTGCACATTTACGTCTTCTCGCCCTTGGCCGTGGCGGGAACGGTCAGATTCTTAGCTATGGCTTACCTGGATCGCCCTGGGGTAATTTTCATAAACAATGGCCGGCACTGAAATTCCCCAAAGATAATCGATTTCCGTGCGGCGTCAGTATTGTCCTCTATTATTATACGGCACTGCTCCCCGAGATGGCTCTTCTTCCGCTTGAAGAACGGCGACAGTTTATCAAGACCCTCAGTTATCTTTACCAGGATGGCACTACTGACGATCAGATCTGGAAATTCGATCCCGTTCAGGTGCATAAGGCGATGGCCGCTGTTCCTGTTACCACGCAGATACAAAGAGACGCGTGGAAATCTCTCGCAGAGGGACTGGCGGAGTTACTCAAAATAGACCCGACCATTTCTCAAAAACCGATTTTATTCACTCTGCATTGGCCATCTCTAGAATCGAAACCCATGCCTTCGCCTTAAGCGCGGCACCACTCCCGAAGGTCGCCGACAATAAGCGTGTCGCTTCTACACTGTCACTATCCTCGGAAATCCGAGTCGTCCGATCGTGCTCGATGTATTCCGTTACGGCATTGAGCAGTGCGAACGCTGTTCCGCGCGTGCCTCGGATTTGCGACGACGGCCCCGCCAAGATCGCTTCAAGCCGCTCGATTCGGCTCTGGGCGATGGTCTTGGCCCGCTCCGATTCGTCCGGCCCTACGCCCTCGAATACACGAGCGAAGAACGTGTCCTTGAGCCGTTCAGTAATCGGCTTGCTCACTAGATGCTCAAAAGCCTGTACCGTGACCGCATGGCTGC
>JANYGY010000269.1 GCA_025362255.1 Planctomycetales bacterium | reverse complement strand
GAGTCGGCCCATTTGATAATCACGTGGGTGGGACTGCCAACACCTTCCTCGACAAGCCGAATTTCAATATCGACCCATTCGCTGCCAGTCATCGAGAAGGGTGAACTCGATTCATACTGCTGCACGCCATCCCAACCCCCCGCATGTCGATGGACGAGTTGTTGGCCATTGACCATCAGCCAACATTCGTTGTCGCAACAGACCCAAAATGTGTAAGAGTCGGTCTTGGGTGCGGCGATTTTGCCGGTCCAAATGGCCGATTTCAAGGGTGCCGAGGACGTTGTCGTTCCACCCGGCAAGGGAACATTGTATGGTTTTCCGTAGATCTGGGAGTTTCCAAAGGGGAGGTTCATCGAAGTGTCGGTTCGATCTTGGGACGTTCCCGCAAACATACCCGTATAGTACGTTGCGGCAAGGCCATGTTCCACCAGAGATTCCGACGCCGCGACATAGTTCTTTTGATACGGCATCCACAAATGGTCATGAATATCGCGCGAGGTCGGGTCGATGTCATCCGCGATGTGAGTGCTGACACTGCCGCCAAAATGGAGGATGTTAATCATCCCGTTGTGGCGACCAACCTTTTCGGCATCCCAGCGTGAAGCGCGCGTGGCGTCTTTGATGTCGTACCCGACGACCTCGGCAATCGCTTTGGAATAGTCCAAGAAGATAATTTTCCGCTCGTCACTTTGTCCAAAGCGGCCGATTAAATTATTCACGCCGTAACCATTTCCCGCGGCATCGGTGGGACAGACAAACGATCCATGCTGCTTCTGCATGAAATTTTCTTCGAGAAAGGCCGATGCCGCCTTGGCATCGAGGGTGTTTCTGCCACCCCGGTTGGCCAGCGCGGCCGATACAGTGATCCCAATTTGATGCAAGTTGTTTTTGCAACTGCCCGCTCGGCCGTTTTCACGAATGCCTTGAACGGCGGGCATCAACAAGGCCATCAAGATGCCGATAATCGTGATCACAACCAGCAACTCGACGAGCGTAAAACCAGTTTTCGGGCGGCGTGACATGATAGTGTTTCCGATTAGTGGGGAGTCTGATGAAAATAATTCAACGATAATAACTGACTACTTTTTCGTTTCCTTTTCCGTTCCCTCGGGCAGAGGGCGATTCTTTAGTTTAATCAAATACTCGTTCCACACGACCTCTTCGGCATCAAGTTCCTTGATCCGCTGAGTCGTCTCCGGCAGCGTGTAGGGCTTGACCCAATTTTGATACTTCTGACGGTCGGCTTCTTTTTCACTTGAGCGATTACGAGTTTTCCAGCACTCGGGGCAAGTCGGAACGTCATACCCACCCAGCCGTTGCCGCTCCTTGGAAACGTCGGTTCCTTGCCGAAGTTCAATCTGCGAAAGTTCGCCGTTCGGACCGACTCTCAGCAACGGATCAACGTGGCCAAAGACGAAAGGGTGTCCGTCCTTCCTTTGATCTTTGGCCGGACAGTTTGGGTTCAAACAGTAATATGCTGGAAAACAAATATCGTGTGTCTCTTTATCGGAAAAGGGAAGTGAATCGCCCGGGGCAATCGACGTCTTACCTTTCACCGTGACATACAACGCGGGGAGTGCCCGACGCTCATCATCAATTTCTCGAAACGTGCGTGGATGCGACGGTTTGTTGTTCGATCCACAGCCGACTAAGCTCATCAACGACAGCAGAGTGACCAAACATCCCAGCACGCGGCGCATTCTAGATCGACTCCAAATTCTTCATTCGTCGTAAAAAATAACACCGGGTACTTTACAAAACGTCTGTCAAAATCAGTCGGGGCGCAGGGCACTTGTCGGAATAGGCACATGTTGACCGTTGTCAGGGCCTTGCCAATGGAGGGCAAAGTGATACGGTCCGTCGTAATTGGTGCAGGTGACATCGATTGACACCCAACTGCCAGCCTGCAACGAAACCGGTGTCGAGCCAGCCCAGCTTCCCTGGTTCACCCAATGCCAACCGGTGTTGGAATAGACTTTTTGGCCGTTAATTGAAACGGTGCAGCCGTCGTCGTGACAGACATAGAAGATGTAGTTGCCCGTCTTTTCCGCGTTGATGCGGCCCGACCAGTGGACGGAATTGGTGTGATTTGAGTCAGGATAAGTCGACAACAGGGGATCGTTTTTATGACCATCGGAACTGGTTCCGTGGGGATACTCTAAATCGGGATCGACCCGTTCAACGGCCGAACCGGACCAGTTCTCTTTTCCAATACGATACTCACCCTTGATTCCGGGAATGTAGGTCGATGAAAAAGTCGCCGACGTAATCGCCTGATAGGGCATCCACCAATGATCGTGAATGGCCTTGGAAGTCGGATCAATATCGTCGGCGATTTTGCTGTCAACATTTCCGCCCCAGTGCAGAACATTCATCAGGCCGTTATGCCGCGGCGAGTTCAGCTTTAGCCAAGTGCTCGCCCGGTCATTGTCGGTGATCGCGGGACCGACAACTTTGGCCTCGGTCGCACCGGAAGCATAGTCGATCAGCAGAATTTTTCGTTCATCACTTTGGCCCATCTTGTCAGCCAAGTTGTTGATCCCGTATCCACCGGTCGCCGCAGTCAACTCTGGGCAACTCATCACGCCTGTTTGTCCAGAAAGATGAGGACTTACATTGTCCTTCCAACCCGATGGCGTGATTTTATTCCGGCCATTCGTTTGCGCGAGAAAAGACTTAAACGCCACGCCGATCTGTTCTAAATTGCGTAGACAATTTGCCGTGCGAGCATTGGCACGAATGCCCTGAATCGCGGGCATCAACAGAGCCATCAAAATGCCGATGATCGTGATTACGACCAGCAGTTCAACGAGCGTGAAAGCACTACGACGTTGACGCACCATGAGGCACCTTCGATGGGGCAGATGAAGACAGAGAAAAGGGTTCCGAACGGATAGCTTGCAGGAGGCCAGGAACAATAGATAACCTAACCTATTGCAAGCCCAATTTCAATCTAGCTTTTTGGGCTTTTTTCCCCGGTGCATTTGGTACCATCACCGAAATTTTGGGGCCGCCGTGGCAGCAATTCTGGGCCAAGGGCTAGTTGCCGACTTCCCCGACAAATCCCCGCACGCCCAACGGGTCGGCCGGGTCGAGTTTGATGAGCATTTCGACAATGTCCTCCAAAAGATCAAGCTTTTCCAGCTTTTTAAGGCAAAACGCCAAACCCTTGCCCGACTCAAAAAAAGCCTGATTGGCGGGCAG
>JANYGY010000244.1 GCA_025362255.1 Planctomycetales bacterium | reverse complement strand
CTGATGCTTCAACTCGCCAATGGCACTGGTCTCACCGCGCGGCTGATGGTGGTGCCTGATCGCCACGGGGTCGACGCCGCGCTGGTGATCGTGAAGGGCGCGTTCGGCCTGCGTGACGGCCAGCGTCTGGCGCAGCAGCCGGCGGTGGTCGAGGCCGATGCCTGGTCCGGCGACCCGGGGACGAGTCCGTTGATCGAGGCCTCGGATCTGGCGTTGGAAAAACCGGCCACCGACGTGCTGCTGATCGGCTCGGCCCACGCGCCCGGAGGTCAGCCGCACGCCAGCGTCGACGTCTCATTTACGGTTGGGCCGGTGCGCAAGTCGTTGCGTGCATGCGGCGCGCGGACCTGGGCGAAGACGTGGTTCGGCGAGCGTCCCTCGGCTGCGGCACCGTTCACCGTGCAACCGCTGACGTGGGCCGCGGATGACGCGACGCCGCCGACCCTCGAGGATCCCGCGCAAGCGACCGGGCGTCGCTCGCGGCAGCACGCTCGCCCACGGTGGGGATGCGGGCCGGTGCCGCCCGCGTGGCCGTCGCGCTGCATCCATGCCGGGACCTATGATGCCGCGTGGCAACGCGACCGGGCGCCATTCCTGCCGACGGATTTCGATCCCCGTTTTTTCCAGGTGGCGCCAGCCGATCAGCAGGCCCCCGGACATCTGCGCGGCGGCGAGCCGATCGAGTTGGTGAATTGCACGCGTGAAGGTCATCTTCGGGCGGTGGTGCCGACGCTGGCTCCGCGGTGCCAGGTGACCGTCGGCGGAAGCCAACGCGCTCTGCCGCTGGCGCTCGACACCCTCACCTTGCGGCCAGACGACGACCGGGTCGACCTGGTCTGGCGCGGCCTGTTGCCACTGGGTCGGCGGATTCTGACCGTGACTCTGGTGCAGCTCGATGTCTAAACCTACGTTGATCATCGCCAGTGGTCTGGTCACCGCGTTGGGCATCGGGGTCGGCCAGAATGCCGCCCATGTCCGCGCCGGAATTTCCGCTTTTGCCGAAAGCGATTTCGTCGACACCCGCCTGAAACGGATCGTCGCCGCAGTGTTGCCCGCGGTGAATTTGGTGGCCTTGGCACCTTCGGCACTTTCGGCAGGAAGCGATCCAGCAGGAGTGTCGGCACGGTCCAGCGAGCTCATCCGGCTCGCGGGAATGGCAGCAGACGAGGCGCTGAAGGGCTCCATCGCGATCACCGCCGCCGCGCCGGTGCCGACGTGGTGCGCGTGGCCCGAGTATGAAACGCAGGTGCCTCTCGACCTCGCCCGATTGGCGCGCGCGGTGGAAAAGCAAACCGGGGGTCGCATCGCGGTCCAGGCTCTCTCTTCAGAAAACAACAGTCCAGAAAACAACAGTTCAGAAAAGAGCGGTGCCAGCCAGCGTGGCCGCGCTGGGGGCTTGGCCGCACTCGCCGCCGCCCGCGCCAGCATGGCCGCCGGGACGCCGCTGGCGCTGGTCATCGCGGCCGATTCGCTGCTCCAGCAGTATGTCCTCGGCACCTTGCTGATGCAGCAACGGATCAAGACCGAGCGCCTGAGCGACGGACTCATTCCAGGCATGGGCGCCGCCGCGCTGCTGCTCGCCAGCCCCGCGGCAGCGACGCGGCTTGGCCTCACGCCGCTGGCGCGAATCGCCGGCATCGGCTGCGCCACCGAGGCCGGCCATTTCGCCAACGAAGGCGATTGGCAGGGCGATGCGCTGGCGACAGCGGCCCACACTGCGCTGGCTGATGACGCGGTGCCAGTCGCGGGCCTGTGGTCGACCATGACCGGCGAACGCTGCTGGGCCGGAGAGTTCGGCGTCACCCAGGTGCGTTGCCGCGCGCGCGTGCCGCCAACCGCCGTCGTGCACCATCCCGCCGACGCCTGGGGCGATCTCGGCGCCGCCAGCGGTGTGGCGCTGATCGCGCTCGCGATCGCCGCCCAGCAGCGTGGCTGGGCCCAACTGCCTGCCCTGGTCCTCGCATCATCGGATTTCGGCGGTCGCAGTGCGGCGCTGGTGGTGTCGGCATGACGGAGATCAACGAGGCCGTCTTGATGATTCTGATCGAGGATCCGGATCACGATTCGGAAACCTGCTGCTTCTGCCAACAAGCTAAGCCTGGTGAGCGCACTAATGTCTTCACGGCCGTTGTGGACGAAGATGGGCGCGCGCATCTCAGTCCGATCAAACGAGTGCGATTTCACAATAATGCGAAATCGTTGGGTCGAAATATTGTCTCGGAGCAGAAGCTGCCGCCGGAGGGATTCTGGGTGGTGCAAACAAGCGATACCACGTATCAGACGAGTTCCGAAACCGCGCGTGATGTTTTGGAAGTCGGAGTCGCGGCCCATCACCTCATTCCAGGGAATGCCGCACTGGCGAAAAGTCGTCTGATCGAGCCAAAGTATCTGGGCAGCGGTGGCACCGCCGTTGGCAACATCGGTTATGACATCAACAAGGCGGAGAACGGCGTCTGGGTTCCTGGGAATTACGCGATTCATTCATGGGGTGAAGGGGCCTGCGATTTTGCGGGTGATGCTTTTGGCTATGCGAGCGCGGCAATCACCACCGTGAGAGCTCAATTTCATGATGCCCATCCGGTATACTCAGATCATGTCCGCGAGGCCCTAGAAAAGCTCGCCGATAAAGTCGATCATTGCGAGGAAATCTGTCCGTACGCAGCTGACCAGGATCCTGCGACACGGACCCTGGTTACGCTGGTCGCCCGCCTAGATTTCTTGTCTTCTCGATGTCGTCGGATGGTGACATTACCATCAGGCGGCTGGAAACGTGACATGCATCTTTCACGTTACTCACTCGATTATATGAAATTTCATCAGATAGGAGTTTGATCTTATGTACCAGACCATGTCTTGGAATTACTATGACTTCCCAGCCCGTTTCATGGAAGGGTGGCCATGGAAGACATGTTATTTCCACTTCACCCGGGGCCTCCGGCTGACGAACGAAAAAATACCGAATCCGATTGAATTCTTCACTATTCCGATCGAGCCATATACGCAGGAAATGGGGCCTGCTGTGCCGGACGTCTTCAATACATCTGGGCTGATTCTCAGTGATCGTCTTTATCGCACCATTATCGAATTTGGGGTTGATAATCTCGAGGCTTTTCCGGGCGTATTGAACGATGCCGAAACCAAGGAGCGGTTCACGGGATATTGGGCGATCAATGTCGTCGGTTTGATCGCGGCTGCCGATTTCAATAAGTCCATCGCCACCGTCCAGCCTGGTGGACCCGTCATCGATGTCGCATTCGATCATTTGGTGATCGACGACACCAAGGCGCGCGGCGCGCTGATGTTTCGCCTAGCCGAAAACACGACCAGCGTCTGGCTGCATGCGTCGCTGGTGGAACATATCAAGAAAGTAGGGTTTCCCGGCGTTCAGTTCTCGAAGCCGTCGCAGGTCTTCGCATGAGCCAATCCACATTCGCCAACAGCCGCGGGATCGCCCACAAGGGCAGCGGCGGCATGAGCATCGCCTTTCCGGATGTATGCAAAACACCGGTGGCGCTGGTGATCGTCCCGCTGCCCTACCCCAACATCGGCAAGGCGGCGGATACCAGCGGCGGTCCGACCACTGTGACGGTGGATGGCAAGATGCCGATGACCAAGGACGCGACGTATGCCACGTCCACTGGCGATGAAGCGGGCACTGCGGGCGGTGGCATCATCAGCAATCGGATCAAGGGTCCGTGCGAGTTCCTCCTCTATTCGTTCGATGTGCAATTTGAAGGTCGGAACGTCTGCCGGCTTGGTGATCCATTGTTTCACAATCAAAAAAATATCCTGGGGTAGCGCATGCACACGATCGAAACAAACCAGATCAGCAGCGCCATCTGCGTCGTATCAGCGATCGGCGAAACGCTGCTGATCACGAATCCTGAGGGCGAGTCCATCGTCGCGGAATGCTTGAGCGGAGTGCCGCGCCTGAGTCCAGGCGACCGGGTGCTCGTGCACCTGCCCAGCACTCCGGCCGTGATCATCGGTCGACTGGGGGGAATTCCCGATGAGCTGATCCTGGAGGCGGGAAAATCCCTGACCATCCGCTGCGGCAGCGGTTCTCTGCGCATCCGCGCTGATGGTCGGGTGCTGATCGAAGGACTCGATGTGATCAGCCGCGCCCGCCGCGCGCAACGCATCACCGGGGCCCAAGTCGCGATCAACTAGACTTTTGGCGAGCACGGCGAGGAACAGGAGTTCGCAGAGGCCGCAGAGGCAGCTGAGGCAGCAGAGGCGGGGATGGCTCAGTAGGAAGAGGGAGCAATGAGACGGCGTAAGCGCTTCAAACTCTGCGGCCTGATGTTCGGTTTTGATGGTTCACTTCGGATTCCATCTGTGAGTTATTTATGCTGATGACGTTTGTCGAACCGTTGCTGGATCAATTGGGGCCGCTGCTGCGTCGGCGTGAGGTCGAAGACCAGTCGCTGGATGCGACCAATGCGTCCATCGCTCGGCTTGATGAGCGCATCGCGGCCCAGCTTGATGCGTTGGCGTTGACTGGCGGGGCGGCCCTGGCGGCCTTCGTCTCCGACGATGCCGATCACGTGTTGGCGGTGCTCGCGGTCTGGGTCGCCTCGGGCGAGCAGCAGGATCATGAGCGGGCGTGGCAGCACGTGGTCAGCGTGTCAGAAGACGACCTGGGCGAACCATTGGCGGTGATCATGCGCCACGGGTCGTCACCGTGGCGGCATCACCGGCATTCTTCCACTACGTCGGAGATCGTGCAGTTGATCATCGCCGAGGCTCCGGCTCAGGCAGCTTGGCTGAGCCACCCGGCGTCAGCGATCCGCCGCTGGGCGTGGGCGCAGGTCCCGGTTTCAGCGAACGCGACGATCACGCAGCAGCAGATCACTGCAGCGTGCGCTGACCCGCTGACGCGCGACGCGTGCATCGGCAGTCTGTGCCGGCGTCAGGACTCGCGCTTGGCGATGATTTTGAGCCAAGAGGTGCGCTGGGCGGCGCGCTTAGCGGCACCGGCTGCGGCCGCGGCGGTTGCCGCGCGGATCTGGGCCGAACCGCTGACCACCGACAGCTTTGCCGCGCTCGCCGACCTCGGTCGGCCGGCTGAGGTCGAGCGCATGATCGAATACCTTGCCCAGCCTGATCCGGTGTTGGCGGACGCCGCCGGGCGGGCTTTCGCCGCGTTGACCGGGGCCAACATCGACGGTCCGCAGCGGGTCCCGTTGCCCATCGCAGACGATGAGGATCCCGAATTGGCGCCCCAAGTTTGGCTGCCCGATCAAGCCCGCGCGCGCAGCGTGTGGCAGGAATTGCGACCGCAGCTCGGCGACGCCGCGCGGGTGTCACGGGGCTTCAGCGTCGATGATCCTCAGCACGCAGAACTGTCGCGCTCGGCGCGCCATCATCTGCTGCTGCGCCGGGCTTGGAGCGCGGTGAGCTGACGGTCGAATGAAACGAGTGTGCTGATCATCAGGTGACCAGCCACGACGGCGCCCATGCTGGCATCATGCCTCAGCCCTGGACGGTCATCACGCGTCGGACGGTCATCGCGGATCCGTGGCTGCGCGTGCACGCTGAACGCGTCCGCACCGGAAACGGCAACGAGATCGAGCCGTGGTATGTGATCGAGGCGGCCGATTGGGTGACCATGGTCCCGGTGCTGCCTGATGGCCGGATCGTGCTGGTCGAGCAATATCGACACGGTCTCGGCCGCGTCTGTCGCGAACTGCCGGCTGGCAACATCGATCCGGGCGAAAATCCCGAGCAGGCCGCGCTGCGCGAATTGACCGAAGAGACCGGCTTTCGCGCGTGCGCCGCGCCGATCGCCTTGGGCACGTTGTACCCCGAGCCGGCACGCAGTCGCGTCTCTGCTCATGGGTACGTGATCCGCTGCCATCCCGAGTGCGGGCGACAACATTTGGATCCGGCGGAGGATATCGCGGTGGTCACGGTCACCGTCGAGGAATTGTATGGGCCTGCCAACGGAGGCCTCGTCCACGGATGTCAGCTGGCCTTTGCGCACCTCGCTCGTCAGCACGTGCTGGCGAGCCAGCCGAGTCGACCATGAAAAAAATCAGCGCCCTGCGGCGCTGATTTCGAAAACATTTGCCAAGACAGCCGTTCGTGTTTATGGAACGCGCTCGAATTGGATGGTCGTGAGATTGTCGGTGACGATCAGCGGGCCGTCATCGCCCATCTGGGCGATGGTCACTTGGGCAGTGGTGCCACCTTTCATCGGGACGTTGAGCAGCAACCGTCCAGGAACGCACTCAAGCACCTTGGCGTCACCCGAGGCGCCATCGAGGAGCGTGATGTGGACTGCCCCGCCGACGACGGTGTTTTCGGGCACTGAGAAGGCTTTGATGAACTTGGCGTAGCTCACTTCCATGACCGAGGCGCGGGTGGGATCGGCGTCCACGCCTTTCGGGGCAATGGGTGGCGATTGAGCTGGCGATTGAGCTGGCGAGCCAGGCGGCATCTCACCGGGTGTCGCATTGGCTTTGCGAATCCACGATCCGGTGATCGGCAGCGAAGACATTTTCACTACCGGCGGCCGGGGCTCGGCGAACGTCCACATGGCCACCCAGATGGCTAGGCCGATAGCTGCCAGGGCCAGGGCGGCCATGCCAAAAGTTTTTACGGGCGATGCGGGAGTGGACATACTCACTAACGTGGGCGATGTGCGGTCACAGGTCAAGACGGCGCGGGACTTCCGGCACCAAGGCTCTGAGACAGATGGCTCATTCTGGCGTGGTTCGGGCCGGCGTTAGGCTGCGCTGCTGCCATGGCCGGTCCTGAACGCAATCCGCTGTGGCGCTGTTTCGCCTTTTACCTGCGGGTTCCGTGGCTGTTTCTGGCGGTGACCCTGGCGTTGACCGTGGTCAACCTCACCCAGCCGTTCAGCCAATGGTTGATCGGCTTGGCGCTGCATGACGTCGAAACCGGGCGGGCGGTGGTCCATCACGCTGACGGCACGCTCGACCGCTCGCTGGCCTGGTGGTGGACCGGCGTGCTTTTGGGATTCACCCTGCTGCGCGCGATCGCCCAATATGCGACCACCGTGTTCGCGATCTATCTCGGCCAGAAATTGCTTTTTTTCCTGCGCGATGCGGTGCTCACCAAGGTCCAGACCTTGGATCTCGCGTATCATCTGCGTCACGGCGCGGGCGAGCTGATCAACCGGGCGACCCGCGACAGCGACAAGATCCGTGATGCGGTGGCCGGCGGTTTCCGGACGATGGTCGAGCTGGGCGTCGTGCTGGTCGGCACGATCGGTCTGCTGACCTGGTACCATCCGTGGTTGGCGGTGGTGCCGGCGGCGTTGTTCCTGGTTGCCGTCGGTCTCGCCTGGACCCAAGCCGACAGATTAGTCGCCCTCGATCGCCAGACCGATGAAACCTATGATCAGGTTGCCCAGGACCTCAGCGAAGGCGTGCATGGCGTGCGCGTGATCAAGGCCTTCGCCCTCGAAGGCGTGCGCAACGAGCGGTTCCGCGCGCGCATCAGCACTTACCTCGGTGCCGCTGGGCAGGCGCTGGCCTATACCGCGGTGCGTTTGCCAGTGCCGCAGATCATCGTCGCCGCCGGCCATGCCTGGGTGTTGCTGGCCGGTGCCTGGCTGGTCTCGCGCGGCCTGCTGAACCTCGGTGAACTGATCGCCGCGATGATCGCGATGCAGGCGTTGGTGTTCCGCGTCGAGGCCATCGGTCGCCTAGTGCAGACCATCGCCGATGCACGGGCCTCGGCGGGGCGGATCTGCGAACTGCTCGACGCGGTGCCGGCGGTGCGCGGTGGCACGCTGCCGGCGCGTGCTGGAGCGTTGCGTCTCGAACATGTCCGCGTCGACGATCTGCGGGGTGGGCCGCCGATTCTCGCTGATGTCGATCTCGAGCTGCAGCCGGGCGAGATCGTCGCCCTGGTCGGCATCACCGGCGCCGGAAAAAGCACGCTCGCCAGCCTGCTGCCGCGGTTGCGTGATCCCGATGGCGGACGGGTGCTATTGGCCGGCACCGATCTGCGCGAGCTGCGTCTGGCCGACGTTCGCAGCCGCATCCAGGTAGTGCATCAGGACAGTTTTCTTTTTTCGTCGTCGATCGCCGGCAATCTGCGGATGGCGGCGCCAGAGGCCACCGATGCAGAACTGTGGTCGGCACTCGAACGTGCCGATGCCAAGGAATTTGTCGCCGCGTTGCCGCTCGGCTTGGCCGCTGAGGTCGGTGAGCGCGGGGTCACGCTGTCCGGTGGTCAGCGTCAGCGTCTGTGCCTAGCCCGGGCGCTGATCGCTCAGCCGTGGGTACTGTGTGGCGACGATGCGACCAGTGCCCTCGATGCGCTGACCGAACGCACGATTCTCGCCGGATTGCGCCGGGATCTGCGGGCCACGGCGGTGCTGCTGATCGCCAGCAAACGCTCGACGGTGCACCTCGCCGATCGCGTGGTGCTGCTGGCCGATGGCCGGATCAGCGATTCGGGCACCCACGCCGACTTGTCGGCACGGTGCGCCGCGTACCGCGAATTGCTGGGCCTCTCGCAGCTGTCAGGTCCACTGCTGCCAGGTCCACAGCTGCCAGGTCCACAGCTGTCAGGTCCACAGCCATGAGCCAAGATCTGGAACACGAGGAGGAACAGGCGCGCGCCAAACTTGATCGCGCTCTGACCGGGCGGTTGTTCGCCTTGCTGCGCCCCGTGCGCGGCCAAGTGGCGCTGCTGATTTTGCTCGAAGCGGTGCTGGTGTCCTCGATCTTTTTGCGGCCGTGGTTCCTGCGCGAGACGATTGATCACGGTTTGGTAGCGCAGAGCGGCGGATATGCGCTCAACGTCACACTGGTCGCGCTGATGGCGCTTGGCCTGTTCGCGGTGTGGATCGTGCGCTTTGCGGTCGGCGGCGTGAATCAGTGGCTGTCCGGCCGGTTAGCGCTGCGCGTGCTCGGGGATCTGCGGGTGCGGGTGTTCACCCACGTGCAATCGCTGTCGATGCGTTACTTCGATCGCAGCCGCGCCGGGCGGATCATCACCCGCTGCGATCGCGATGTCGATGCGTTGGAGGCGGCGGTGATCCAGGCGCCGCCTGAATTGCTGTCGACCAGTTTCCGCTGCATCGGTGCCGGGCTGCTGCTGTGGTGGATGGATGCGCGGCTGTTCTGGATGCTGACCCCGCTCGTGCCGCTGCTCCTGTTGGCGATTCTTGGTTTTCAGCGCTTTGGCATCCGCGCCTGGGGCCATGTCGCTGAAGCGAAATCCAAAGTGACCGCCCATCTGTGCGAGACGATCAACGGGGTGAAGGTCATCCAGCAGTGTGCCCGCGAAGACGGCAACCGCGATTTTTTCCGCGGGTTGATCGGCAATCTGGATACGATGGCGATTCGCGGTTCGTTCAGCTGGGGCTGGTTCCAACCGTATACCGGATTGCTGTTCATGCTCGGCGTGGTGGTGCTGGTGGTCGAAGGGGGCCGCGCGGTGTCGATCGGCGAATTGAGCGTCGGGCAATTGGCCCAGTGCGTCTTCTACGTCTTCCTGTTTCTCGGCCCGTTGCAGGAACTCGGCGATCTCTTCGAAAAAGTCGCCACCGCCAGCGCCTCGGCGCAGCGGGTCTTCCTGCTGCTCGACACCCCACCGGAAATTTCCGATGCGCCCGACGCGCTCAGCTTGACGCAGTGCCGCGGTGAGGTGCTGTTCGATCACGTGACCTTCGCGTATGTCGCGGGGACGCCGGTGATCCACGATCTGACGTTGGCCGTGCGCCCCGGTGAAACCCTCGCGATCGTCGGCCCCACCGGCCACGGCAAAAGCACGCTGGTCCAATTGCTGACCCGGTTTTACGAAATCCCGACGACCGGCGGCGCGGTGCGCCTCGATGGTCATGACGTGCGCTCGTTGACCCAGGCGTCGCTGCGTCGGCACGTCGCGGTGGTGCTGCAGGACAACCTGCTCTTCAGCGGATCTCTGCTCGATAATTTGCGCCTGGCCAAGCCCGCTGCGACCGACGCGGAACTCTCTGCGGCGGTCAGCGAACTCGGCGCAGACGAAGTACTCGACCGGTTGCCTCAAGGGCTGCGTACCCAGGCCGGGCCGGCGGGTGCAAATCTCAGTCAGGGGCAACGCCAACTGGTCTGCCTAGTGCGCGCCTACCTCGCTGATCCGGCGGTGCTAGTGCTCGATGAAGCGACCTCGGCGGTGGATCTGCACACCGAGCAGCGCATCCAACGCGCGTTGCGACGGCTGTGTGCCGGGCGCACGGCGATCGTCATCGCTCACCGGCTGGCGACCATTCGAGAGGCCGATCGCATCGCCGTGATCCGCGACGGACGCCTGGTGCAGCTTGGCTCGCACGACGACCTGCTCGCCCAGCCGGGCGACTACGCGACGGTGGTTCGCGCCTACGAAACCGCTGAGGGCGTGACCGGTTAAGCGGGCTGCTTCATTGGGCGGGGCGGCGGCATCAGCACCTGAAAAAACAACGATTCAATGTTGGTAGTGGGTCCATAAGGCCCCGCTTATCAGCGAAATCCTCAGTAGTTTGAAGTTGCATGAAATAGCGAGAAGTAGCAGACTGTCGCGGCAAGGAGCGCGCTCGTGCTGCCAACTCTGCGACTTTCGCCAAAACATCAGGTGACCATTCCGGCCGAGGGGCGCTCCCTGCTGACCGAGGGTGATGCGGTGTTTTGCGGTCGCACCCATGCCATGCCGCGGCTTGCCGAATCGCTTGGCAGCGAAGCGGTCTTTCCAGTCGTGATGCTGTTCAGTCGCGCCGAATTGCGGCGGCGTGAATTGGCGATCCGCGCCGACCTGACCCAGACTCCGCTGCATCGCGAAGCGCTGGCGATGAAGCTGCGCGCGACCGTCGATGAACTCAGTGTCGATGGCCAGAACCGGGTGGTCCTGCCGCAGGAATTCATCACCCATCTGAGCCTCGATCGCGATGTGTTCTTCGTCGTCATGAATGACTCGATCCGGGTGTGGAATCCGGCGCACTACCTCGCCTGGAGCGGCCCGGTGCGGACCACGTCCGGGGTGGCCTACGACCCGGCGCTCGACGGTTATCTTTTCTCCTGAGTCAGTTTTTTTCTTTTTCCCTTCCCGATCTCGCCGCCCTTTTTTTCGAGTCACCAGCCATGCGCGACCCTCTCCTCGCCCGCTTGCTCGCCATCCTCGACGCGGTGCCGACCGCGCCGACCACCACGCTGTCGGTTGAGGCCGCCGACGATTTCGCGGTGGCGGCTGACCGCCTGCGCCGAGCGTCGCAGCGCCTTGGCGGTGCGACGCAGGATTCGCCGTACCTCGCCTTCGCCCGCCGGCTGGTGCCCCAACCGGTGAGCGCCGCGCGCATCGCCGTGAGCGCCTAGGCGATTTCATGGGGCCCGACCCCGCATTGCTGCACACGCCCGTGTTGCTCGACGACGTCGTCGCGGCCTTGGCGCCCGCGCTGGCATCAGGCATCGCCGGTAATCGGGTGCTGGACTGCACGCTGGGCCTCGGTGGCCACGCCTTGGCGTTGGCTCAGGCCGGGGCGGTCATCGTCGGCATCGATCGCGATGGCGACGCCCGCGCGTTGGCCGAGCAGCGGTTTCATGCCGCCGGATGCGCCGACCGCCTGAGCGTGATCCCCGCGACGTTCGCCGATGCGGTCGAGGATCTGGTCACGCGCGGTGAAAGGTTTGCCGGAGTGCTGGCCGATCTCGGGGTATCGAGCCTGCAGCTGGATCGGCCCGAGCGCGGCTTCTCGTGGCGCGCCGATGATGTGGCGCCCGACATGCGCATGGGCGACGGCTGCCCGGAATCCGCGCTCGAGCTGATGGCGCGGCTGAGTGAGGCCGATCTCGCTGATGTCATCTTCCGCTATGGCGAAGAGCGGTTGTCGCGGCGCGTGGCGCGCGCGATCAAGAAAGCGATGGCTGCCGACGCCTTGAAGACCAACGCCAATCTGGCCGAGGTCGTTCGCGCAGCCATCCCGGGCCATCATCCTCGCCATCCGGCGATGCGTACTTTTCAAGCGTTGCGGATCGCGGTGAACGACGAGCTCGGCCAGCTCGAACGGTTGCTGGCGGCGCTGCCCAGACTGGTTGCGCCCGGTGGTCGCGCGGCGCTGATCAGTTTTCACAGCCTTGAGGATCGCGCGGTGAAGCAGGCGTTGCGCAGCGGCCTGCAGGCCGGCATCTGGGACGACGTGGCGCGCAAGGTCGTCACCGCTTCCGAGGCCGAACAAGCTGCCAATCCCCGCTCCGGACCCGCCAAGCTGCGCTGGGCTTCCCGGGCGATGCACGCGCCGATGCCGTCGACGCGTACTCCACCTCCATACTTTCCCCTGTGAGCCGGGCATGAATCCGCTCATCAAAGCCCATAGCGTCATCGCTGCCGTGTGGATCTCCGTGGCGTTGATCCTCGCGCTGAAAATCGCCCTGCTCGGCAATGAAGAGATCGCGCTGAAGAAAGGTCGCGGGTCGGATCTCAAGACGCGCACTGATCTGGCCTATCAGCTCGACCGCAGCAAGAATCAGCTCGATTACGAAGCCAGCGCCCCGGCTCTCGACGATGCCATTCGCGCCATCGGCCTGCCATTGTCCGCACCGCAAAAAGTCGCGAGTCGCTGACGTGGCGTCGGATCCTTCCGCAAGACTGCTTTTTTCGCCAACCACATTTTTCCTTTTTCTAGCCGCGCCCTGAACCATGTCCTCGCTTCCCATCACTCGTCAGCCCTGGCGCTTCGGACTGGCCATCGCCGGGTTCGCCGGGCTGTTCGCATGGTTGGGGATGCGGTTGTACACCCTGCAGATCATGCAGGGCGAGCAGCTCACGATGCTCGGGCACAAGCAGACCAATCGGGTGTGGACCCTGCCCGCAGCACGCGGTGGATTCACCGACGCCAACGGCATGCCATTGGTTGAATCGCAGGGCACCTGGAATGTCAGCTGCGATCCGCGGTACATGGAAGACCGCCTCAGCGCGACGGTCGAGCTGGCGCGGCTGCTGCAGATTCCGCGTGAAACGTTGCGCGCCCAATTCGAGACCAATCGCAATGGACGCAATCTCGCCAAGGGCATCGATGACCGCACCGCCGATGCGATCAAGGCCCTGCACCTGACCGGGGTGTATGTGCGGCGTGAATTCACTCGCACGTATCGCGAGGGTCCGCTGGCGGCGCATGTGCTCGGCTTCACCCAGGCCGACGGCAGCGGGGCCGCCGGACTCGAAGCCCAGTTCAACAGCCAGTTGGCTGGCGTCGCCGGCAAGGAGATCCTCCAGATCGATGCCTTGGGCAAGCCGGTGGTCTCGGGCTTTGAAAGCATTCCGGCGCGGCCCGGCGCGCACATCCAGTTGACCATCGATGTGGTGCTCCAGCGCGAGCTCGAAAAAGCGGTCGCCGCGGCGATCGAAAAGCACGCCCCCAAGCGCGCCGCTGGCGTGATCATCCGCCCGGCCACCGGTGAAGTCCTGGCGATGACCAGCTGGCCGGCTTTCGATCCGACGACCCGCCAAGGCGTCGATGGCGAAGCCCTGCGCAACAACGTGACCCAGCTCGTGTACGAGCCTGGCTCGACCTTCAAGCCGCTGATCGCGGGCGCCGCGGTGCACGAGAAACTGACGACGTTCAAAGAAACGATTTTCTGCGAACACGGGCGGTGGACCTATCGCGACGGCCGTTCGGCGCGCACGATCACCGATCACAGCCTGAAGAACGGCGGTCACGCCTTCCTCACGGTGACTGACGGCATCGCCAAGTCGGACAACATCTTGATGGCCAAGCTCGGCATCCGCCTGGGCGTCGACCGCTTGTCGAGCTGGGTCCAGAACCTCGGGTTCGGGCGCAAGACCAGCATCTGCCTGCCGGGTGAGGAAACCGGGATCGTGCCGCCGCGCAAACGCTGGACGGTGCTCAGCGAATGCATGTCGATCCCGATGGGCCACAATATCGCGGTCACTCCGCTGCAACTGGCGATGGCGCACAGTGCGGTGGCCAACGGCGGGATGTGGAATCCGCCGCGCTTGATCAAGCGCATCTACAACCTCGATGCCGAGGGCAAACAGGTCGATCAGCCGTTGCCGGCGCTCGAACCCGCGCGGCGCATGTATGAAGACGTCGACGCCGCCGCGATCCAGGAAGCGATGACCCACACCATGGATGAGGGCGGCACCGGCGCCAAGCTCGGCCTTGATGGCTATCTGTCCGCGGGCAAGACCGGCACCGCCGAGAAATTGATCGACGGCCATTATTCGCACGACCACCACATCGGCTCGTTCATCTGCTGGGCTCCGGCCGATCCCGGCAAACGGGTCGAGCTGTTGACCCTGGTGGTCATCGACGACAGCTCGAAAAATGGCCATTACGGCGGCGAAACCGCCGGCCCGGTGGTGCAGCAGGTGATGCAGGCAGCGCTGGAGCAATTGAAGGTGCCCAAGGATCCCGCGCGGATGAAGGATCCACCGACCACCAGCCAGGGGCCGAGTGCGATGAATGCGGAGCCACCCCGCAGCGCGTTGGTCGGCGACCGGGCCAACGGCAGAAAAGTGCGGCAGGTGCAATGATGGCGAGCGCCACCGATCGACGCATCCCTAGCGGCCGGCTGTTCCGCGGACAGGCCCTCACGGGTTCTTGTCCGGCGTCATTGTCCGGAGTCAGTCGCGACAGCCGCACGGTTGCCCGTGGCCAGGCGTACGTCGCGCAGGCCTCGCCCGAACGGCGGGCGCACCTGGCCCAGGCCCGCGCCGCGGGCGCGGTGATCGTCGCTGATGACTCCCGCGAAGGGCAAGCCGAGCTGACCACCGCGCACGCGCGGTGGTCGTTCGCCCGCGCCAGCGCGGCGTGGCATGGGCTTGATGAACGCTGTCCGTCCCTGCTCGCGACCACCGGCACCAAAGGCAAATCCACGATCACTCATCTGGTGTGGTGGCTGCTTGGCGCGGGCGCCGCGCGCACCGGCACCATCGGGTGGCACGACGGCGTCAGCGAGACGCCCAATCGCCAGACCACGCCACCGCCTGAAGAACTGCATACTTTTCTCGCGCGGTTGCCGCCGAGCTGTCCGGGGGTCGCGCTCGAAGTGTCGAGCCACGGCGCTGACCAGTTCCGGCTCGCGGGGTTGCCATTGACCGCGTTGGCGGTGACCGGCATCGGCCACGATCATCTCGATTATCATGGCAGCCAAGTGGCCTACATCGGGGCGAAATTGCGCGCCGTGCAATTGCTGCGTGCGGGCGCACGGCTGGTGATTAATGCCGATGATCCCTCCGCGCACCTGTTCGCGCATGCGGGCGCCTGCGTCGGGGCCGAGGTCATCGCGCTTTCTGCCGCTGCAGTTGCGGCTGAAGCTGCCGCAGAAAACATCGTCTCGCCGTTGCCCGGTGTTTTCAATCTGTGGAACACCGCCGCTGCCCTGCGGCTGGTCGAAACCGTCGGCGTCACCCGCGCGGTGGCTCTGGCGCGTTTGCGCAGCATGCCGGCGATTCCCGGGCGCCTCGAATTGCTGGCGCGGGCGCCGCTGACCTATGTCGATTATGCGCACACCGCTGAATCGATCGCGGCGGTGATCGCAGCGATGCGGGCGACTCATCCCAATTCCCCGTTGGCGATCGTCTTTGGCTGCGGTGGAGATCGGGACACCGGCAAGCGCGCCCCGATGGGCCGGGCGGCGGCAGCGGCGGATTTCGTAGTCGTGACCACCGACAACAGCCGCAGTGAGGATCCGCACGCGATCGCCGCTGAGGTGCTGGTCGGGGTCGGCTCGTAGGCCCACGCCTGCGAGCCGGATCGCGCGCAGGCGATCCATCGGGCGAGAGCCTTCGTCGGTGCCAAGGGCGTGGTAGTGGTCGCCGGCAAGGGCCACGAGACCACCCAGGATATCCAGGGCGTGATCAGCGCCTGGGATGACCGGGCTTTCGTCCGTTCGCTGACCGGAAACGGAGCCGTGGCATGAGCCTGCCGACGACCTCCATCGACCCGTTTCCCGGGCGTCAGCCTGCCGCTTTTCCACTGACAGCCGGTGAAGCCGAGGCGATCACCGGCGGAAAATGGCATGGCTCGTCGCGTGACGTCACGGTGTACGGCGCGGCGCTCGACAGTCGCACGGTGACCGCTGGCTGCATCTTCGCCTGCATCCGCGGCGAGCGCGTCGATGGCCACGATTTCGCCGCGGGCGCAGTCGGCGATGGCGCGGCGCTGGTGCTGGCGACGCGGCCCTTGGGTTTGCCCGTGCCGGTGGTGGTGGTGTCGGATGTCGCTGCTGCCCTGCTCGCTCTGGCCAGCCGCTTTCGCCAGCGGTTTTCCCGCACGCGCTGGTTGGCGATCTGCGGCGCAAACGGCAAGACCACGACCAAGGCGTTGCTCAGCGCCGCCTGCGCGGGCAGCGGCCTGATCGTGCATGCGACGCGGGGCAATCTGAACAATCATCTCGGGGTCCCGCTGAGCGTGCTCGCGACCCCGGCGGATGCCGCATTTGCAGTGATCGAAATCGGCACCAATCACCCCGGCGAAGTCGCGGGGCTGGCGGCATGCGTTGCGCCCGAGGTCGCCCTGGTCACCAGCATCGGCCCCGAGCACCTCGCCGGCTTCGGCGATCTCGCGGGCGTCACCCGCGAAGAATGCAGCGTCTTCACCGCCTTGCCGGCAGATGGCCGGGCGTTCATGGGACTGCATGGACTAATCGGCCACACCGATGCCCAGGGTCTGCGCGCGCTGACCGCGATTGCCCGCGCGGCGGCTGGCAGTCGTCCGCTGACGCTGCTTGATGATACCGAGGTCTCGACCGGGTGCGCTGATCTGGCGGTCAGCGGCGTAGTCGGCGAACTCAGCGTGCGGCTTGATACGGCCCACGGCTCGTGCGAGATCGCCCTGCTCGGCGCGCACAATCTGGCCAATGGCGCGCTCGCATTCCACGCCGCGGTGGCGGCTGGGGTGACTCCCGCGCAGGCTCTTGCCGGCTTGTCCTGCGCGCAGCCGGTGGCCGGTCGGCTGGTGCCGAAGACGGTCGGCGCGCATCTTGTGCTCGATGACACCTACAACGCCAACCCGGCGAGCATGATCGCGGGTCTGCGGGTGCTCGCCGGCTGTCCCGGGCGGCGGTTGGCGATTCTCGCGCCGATGGGTGAGCTGGGCGCGGCGCACGATGCGGGCCATCAGCAGGTCGGCGCCGAAGCCGCGCGTCTACGCATTCCGCTGGTGGTGGTCATGGGCCGCGGCGAACTCGCCGGGGCCGAGCGCCTGATCGCCCAGGGCGCGACCTCAGCCGCCGTCACCTGTTCAGTCGACATTGTCAGCGATCGACCCGCGGCAGTGGCCCGAGCGCACGCGCTGATGGCAGGCGGAGCGACGACCATCCTGGTCAAGGGCAGCCGCTCCCAGGGACTCGAAACCGTGGTTGAAGGCCTGCTGGCCGGCGGGACCCGCGCGTGTTGAAACTTCTGCTGTTCATCGATCTCAATGTCACGCTGCGCATCGTCGCCGCGTTGGCCACGTCATTCGGCCTGATGCTGTTGCTGATGCCGGGCCTGATCCGCTGGTTGAAGCGGATGAAGTTCGGCGAATCGGGGGCGAAGAATCAAGGCGCCGCGGTGGTCGATGCGATGCGCGAAGGAAAAAAAGGCACCCCGACGATGGGCGGCTTGGGCATCGTGCTGTGCATCATCGTGACCATGGCGTTGTGGTGCGATCTGACCGCGCCGCGGACGTGGCTGCTGCTGTTCGGCCTGGCGGCATTCGCCCTGCTCGGCTTTCTCGACGATCGGACGAAGATCTTCAAAGGCTCGAAAGGCACGCCGCTGTTCATCAAGCTCGGCATCCAATTTACCGCCGCGATCGGCTGTGGTATCGGTCTGTACCTGATCGAAGCACATTATGCGAATATCTTGAATCCGGCAGGCGCGGCGAGTTACGCCAAGGAATTATCCGGCGGCACCTATCAGGTCGCGCTCGGCACCCATCAGCTCGGGATCCCGTTCATCAGTCTGCACTACGCGCTTGGCCTGGGAGTCGGCTCGGTGCTGTGGGCGATGTTCGTCACCACCGCGTGTGCCAACGGCGTCAATTTCACCGATGGCATGGATGGTCTGGCGGCGGGCACGATGGTGATCAGCGCGCTCGCCTTCGCGGTGATCGCGTACCTCGTCGGACGAGTCGATGCGGCCCAGTACCTGACCACGTTCTTCGTCCCTGGTGGACAGGATGTGGCGATCGCCTGCGCCGCGGTGGCCGGTGCGTGCCTTGGTTTCCTGTGGTTCAATTGCAGTCCGGCCGAGGTCTTCATGGGGGACACCGGCAGCCAGGCGCTGGGTGGTTTCCTCGGCTTGGCGGCGCTCAACACCAAGCAGGAATTTCTCGTCCTGCTGGTCGGCTTCATCTTCGTTTTAGAAGCCACCTCGGTGGCGTTGCAGATCGCGAGCTTCCGCCTGCGCGGCGGCAAGCGCATTTTCCTGTGTGCACCGATCCATCACCATTTTCAGATGAAGGGATGGTCTGAGCCGAAGATCGTCCTGCGCTTCTGGATCATTGCGGCGCTGTTCGCGTTGCTCGCCATCGCCGCGCTGAAAGTCGGGTGAATGCGATGATTCCACGTTTTATTCTGTGGGCCTTGGTGGCGCTCCTCTGCGGCTTCGGCCTGGTCATGATCGCGTCAACCACGGCGACCTTGACCGGCACCAAGAACGTCGAGGCCGGCGCGATCACCTACGCCTTCCTGTACAAGCAGGCGCTGGCGATGGCCTGCGGCGTGCTCGGGGCGTGGATCCTGGCGCGCTTCATCGGCACCGATGGCTTGCGTCAGCAGGGCTGGGTGATCCTGGCGTTGGGCGCGACCATCGCGGCCCTGATCGCGGTGCTGGCGATCGGGCGGACGGTCAATGGCGCCCAGCGCTGGATCGATCTCGGGCCGATCAATCTGCAGCCGGCAGAATTGGCCAAGCTCGCGGTGGTCATCGGCATCGCCTGGTATTTCACCCGCTTTCCCCATCTGGTGCGGACCACGTTCTTTGGCGTCATCGTGCCCCTCCTCGGCTTCGGGGTGCTCGCGGGCCTGGTCTTCCTGACCAAGGATCTCGGCTCGGTGGTGGTCATGGGCGTCGTGTTGTCGGCGATGCTGATCTTTGCCGGGGTCAAAGTCTGGCAGTACCTCGGCATCATCAGCATGGCCCTGCCGCTGCTCGCCTATCAGGCAGCGTGGTCGGTCGGCTATCGCCGTGATCGGATGCTGTCGTTCTGGGATCCGCTCGCCGGTGACGGCCCGACGGCGTATCACCTCAAGCAGTCGTTCATCGCCATTGGCAGTGGTGGCCTGTGGGGCGTCGGCCTTGGCGAGGGTTCATCGAAACTCGGATTCGTCCCGGAAAAACACACCGATTTCATCTACGCCGTGGTGTGCGAGGAATTCGGCATGATCGGCGGCCTGGGCTTGGCGGGGGTCTATCTCGGACTGATCTGCGTCGGCATGTTCATCGCAGCCCAGTCACGCGATCTGCATCGCCGGTTGCTCGCGGTCGGGGCGACGATGGTCATCGGCTTCCAGGCGTTCGGCAACATGCTAGTGGTCACCGGGTCGGTGCCGACCAAGGGCATGACCTTGCCGTTCATCAGCTATGGCGGCTCGTCGGTGGCGGTGTGCCTGGTGCTGATCGGCATCCTCGATGCGGTGGCCCGCGCCAACGCCACCGAGCTGGCGCTGACGGGTGCGACCTCGCTGATGCCACGCGGCGCGGTGATCAAAACCCAAAAGGCGATCCGCTGGCAGACGTCCTCCAAGCATCTGAATCTGCTGCCGGAAACAGGTCCGTCATGAAAACAGGTCCGTCATGAAAACAGGCCAGTCATGAAAGCCGGCGGAATCCTCTTCTGCGGGGGCGGCACCGGCGGTCACGTGTTGCCCGGACTCGCAGTGGCCAAAGCCCTGCAACAGCGCGGTATTTCCGGGGTGCGCTGGATCGGCGATCCAGAACGCATCGAGGCGAAATTGGTGCCAGCAGCGGGGATTCCGCTGCTGCCATTGGGTCTGACCCGTCCACGGCTGGCGGATCCCCGATGGCTGTGGCGCTCGCTGCGCCAAGCGTGGGCGGTGCATCGCGAACTGTTGGCCAACCCGCCGAGCGCGGTGGTCGCGCTCGGCGGATATGCGTCCTTGCTGCCAGGTTTGCTCGCGCCGTTGCATCGGCGGCCCTTGATCGTGATGGAGCAGAACGCGCGCGCCGGGCGCACGAATCAACTGCTGGCGAAATTCGCCGACGCAGTGGTGACTCAATTCGCCGGTGCGGCCGAGGCACTGCCGCCGGCGAAGGTGCGCCTGCTGGGCAATCCCGTGCGCGCGATCGCCGCGCGCCCGCGGGGCACGTCGCCGGGGCTGCGCGTGCTGGTGGTCGGCGGCAGCCTCGCGGCCAAAAGCCTCAACGATCTGGTGGTCATGGCGGCGGCGGATCTCGCGCGCATTCCCGGGCTCGAGCTGGTCCATCTTGCCGGAGTCGAAGATCAGGGCCGGGTTGCCAACATCTACGCCGAGGTCGGGATCCGCGCTGAGGTCCACGGCTTTTATCAGGACATGCCCAGTCTCTACGACCGCATCGACATCGCGGTGACTCGCGCTGGCGCGACCACGGTGGCCGAGCTGTGCTGCGCCGGAATCGGCGCGCTCTATATTCCACTGCCGTGGGCGGCTGACGACCATCAGACCGCCAATGCCCAGGCGGTGGCCGACGTTGGTGGCGCGGTGCTGCTGCCGCAGGCGACCACTCGCGCCGGTGACATCGCGACGCTGATCGCGGCACTGGCGACCGACCGAGCGCGGGTGGCACGCCTGGGCGTGCAGGCGCGCAGCTTGGCGCGGCCAGACGCGGCCGAACGGGTCGCCGATCTGGTGCTCGCGCGCAGTGCGAAAACGGGCGCAGATCCCTTGCGCGTCGGCCGGGCACAACGCAAGGCCACGGCGCGCGCCGCCCATCGCGGGAACCTGCTTCGATCGCTGGCCATCCCGGTTGCGATTCGAGCCGGATCATGAGCGAATTCGCTGGCAAACGCGTGCACCTCATGGGCATCGGCGGCAGTGGGGTGTCAGCGCTGGTGCCGTTGCTGCAAGCGCGCGGGGCGCTCGTCAGCGGCTGCGACAGCGCCGCCAGTGCGACTACCCGCCGGCTGATCGCGAGCGGCGTGCCGGTGGCCATTGGACACCACGCCAGTCATGTGCGTGAGGCCGATCTGGTGATCCACACCGCTGCGATCGCCGATGATCATCCCGAATTGACGGCGGCGCGCGCGGCAGGCATCCGGGTGCTGGGGCGTGGCGCCTGTCTGGTCGCGTTGATGGCCCAAACTCCAACGATCGCGATTTCAGGCAGTCACGGCAAAACGTCGACCACCTGGTTCATCGGCCATCTGCTCGCCGAATCGGCGGCCGATCCGGTGGTCATGGTCGGCGGCGCGGTCGGGGCCTTGGGCGGTGGCGGCGCGCGCATCGGCCAGGGCCGCTGGTTCGTCGCCGAAGTCGACGAATCCGATGGCTCCTTCGCCGGCGTCCATCCGACGATCGCGGTAGTCACCAATCTCGACCATGAGCACCTGCGCCATTACGGCTCGTTTGCGAATCTGGAGTCGGCGTTCAACACGTGGCTCCGGCAGTTGCCAGCCGATGGCCTGGCGGTGGTGCCCTACGGCGATTTCAGCGACCGGGTGACTGCCGGCGTGGCGGCGCCGGTGCTGCGCGTCGGCCTTGAGGCCGGCGACTGCCATGCGGTCGATCTGGTGCTGGGCGCTGACGGCAGCCGCTGCCGGGTAGTGCTGCATGGTCGAGATCTGGGCGAGCTCTGCGTGCCGATTCCCGGTGCGCACATGGTTGCAAATGCCCTGATGGCGGTGGCGGCGGCGCGTTTCGCCCACCCTGCCACGCGCCTCGCGGCGCTCGCCTCGTGCGAGCGCGTGCGTCGCCGGTTCCTCCTTCACGGCACCATCGCCGGGGTGCGCATCGTCGAGGATTACGGCCATCACCCGGCGGAAATCCGAGCCACGATCGCCGCCGCGCGCTTGGCCGGCGGGCGCGTGCACGTGGTGTTCCAACCGCATCGCTTCACCCGCACCCACGATTGTTTCGCGGATTTTGTCGCTGCATTCGACCAAGCCCACCGGGTCGTGCTGCTGCCGGTGTACGGTGCCGGCGAAACTCCCATCGAGGGAGCTACTTCAGAGGCGGTGATCGCCGCCGTGCGCC
>JANYGY010000227.1 GCA_025362255.1 Planctomycetales bacterium | reverse complement strand
GTGTTGTCATCCGTGGCATGGGCGGCTCGCCCATGTGGCTCCGCGCCCTGGTCTTTGGGCACGAGGTAGGCCACTTGCATCTCCCTTCAGAAATTTTTTTGTGCTGATGCCACATGATGGTGGGTTTGGGAAGGGTACTTGGCGTGGGGCTTGGAGTGGTGAATATTGCGGTTAATGGCCGATGTACTTTTGGTGAGCAAGACTCCTCTGGCCCGGCGGTTGGCGCCGGTTGATCGTGAGCGGTTGGAGGCTTGCGGGGTGCTCAATGACGAGCGGCTGGAATCTTCTGCGAGTCGCCAATGTGAAGCGTTGATGGCAGTTCGCGCGGCGCTGGGGAATCTGACGTTGCGCGAGCGGCGGGTGGATGAGTTGCAACCACATGACGCTGCTGATGTCAGTTTGGTGGTCACGGTCGGCGGTGATGGAACTGTGTTCACTGCCAATACGCTGCTCACCGACGCCCCCTATCTGACGGTGAATTCGGATCCGGAGCGTTCCGTCGGGCACTTTACCCGCTTCACCAGCGATACCGTAGCTGCGGGCATCGCTGCGTGGCGTGCGGGCACCGCGATTCGCGAACCGCTGCATCGGTTGGCGGTGACGGTTGACGGCCGCACGTCGCGGATCCTCAACGACGTGTTGTTCAGCCACACCAATCCCGCGGTGCTCGCGCGCTATGTCCTTGGCTGTGATGGGCAGGCGGAATTTCAACGCTCGAGCGGAGTGTGGATCTCCACCGCCCACGGCAGCACGGCGGCGATCCACAGCGCGGGGGCCCAGCCAGTTCCCGGGCATCTGCCAGCATTGCTCTTTCGCGTGCGCGAACCTTTTCTTGGCCGGGAATCCATCTCGTTGGTGGCGGGCACCCAATTGCCCCCGCGCGGTCTGACCCTCACTCCAGCTCTGCCAGGCATGGCGCTCTATCTTGACGGGCCAAATCTCACCGTCCCGGTCGCCCCTGGCTTGACCGTTGATATCAGGGCTGCGGCTGAGCCGTTGATGTTGGTTTGTTTAGAAGACAGTTGCGATTAACTATTTTGTGACGACGGTCATTCCGGTGACACGAGCATTATACATAAATCACGAAATGACTGTGACAGAACCACGAATCATGAAAGCTATTGCCATGCCTTACGGATTAGAATGGATAATGACTTTAATCATCATGGTCGCTTGGCTGATTCTGTTAGGAGGAATGATTTTTGCCGCCTTTCTATGCATAAAGTTTCTTCAACTCAAAATCAAGGAAATGGAAAATCGACAAGAAGAAGAATAAGTTTGCACTTTATTTAAAGACAGATGTCTAAAATTAGTAAATTAACCATTCGTTTTTCCCTTTAACTTAATTCTTTAAGGAACTCATCATGATGTCTTTTATTAGATTTTTCACCCTCATCATTGTCTTATCTGTGGCGATATTGGCTCAAGAGGTCAATTTAAATGAATGGAGCAAAGATTTTGAAAAAGTGACGGTCGGCGCCCGTGAAGACATTCAATATTCCATTTACAGAAAAATTGGCGAATCAGGAAAAATTTACTTGGAATTCAAGAATAGGAAAAATAAAGACGTTAAGGTTACCTTTAAAATTGTCGGCAAGGGAATTGACCGAGGTACTCCAATTCAGATCACCGGATTCATCAAGGCTAACGGATTTTGGCCTAATAGAAATGACCGTGGTATCAACTGTGTTCAGGCAGATCCCGTAATTGAAATACAAGAAGTCATAACTGGCGTAGTTGACGAAGAGCAAATTGTAGAGACTGATTCAGATGGAAAGCAAAGTGAAAAATTTAAATATAAATTTAAATCTGACGCAGATATTTTGAAGGAAAAGGCAAAAAAATAATTCATTCAATAATTTAATAGATTTAAAATATTAATAGATGTCGTGCAAAACCGCATGCAGTTTCATAGACTTTTAATATTCATGCCTGGTGTGAATGTTGGCTTAGATGGTTTCGTCTAAATTAAAAAAAATTATTTTGCTATGTCTTATTAGTTTTACGGTACTAACGGTACTTACGGTCTTCTATTTTCATCGGAAAGAAATTTTCCTTAACGAAATCTCGCTGAAATTTAAAATCAAAAATTTAAATGATGGCTTTTACATCCCAAAACCATTTGGCGAAAAAATCATCTTTCATTCGCGCGCAGCGTACGATCTCTTTGCCAGACTGCATGAGCCAGAAACCCAAATAGGTGGATTAAAGTTTCTCGCCTATCCTTCGGATGGCACGGTCGTAGTCGCTCGTTTTTAAATCGCTTTTCGCCCGTTGGTCTGCTTTTGCATGTGCGTTTCGCCAGGTGAAATCAACGTCGTTATCGGCCCGGGTCACCGGTAGTGAGAGTGGGGCGAATCACTTTTTCCTTTTTGACGGACCGCCCGCGGGGCGCTGCCCAATTCCCGGCGGAGTAATTTGTTGAAGGCGTGCAGATCGGCCACGCCGACTTGGCGGGCGACTTCTGAGATAGGCAGTGAGGAAGATCGCAGCAGGTGGGCTGCGCGTTCGACTCGGCGGTGGCGAACGTAGGCGATCACCGTGGTGTCGAGTCGGGTGCGGAAACTGCGCGTCAGGTGGGCGTGGGTGCAGCCGAGTTGGTGCGCTAGGTGACCGATGTCGATGGCCGCTGGCAATCGTGCTTCGATGACGTCGCGGGCGCGTGCTACGAGATCCTGGCCGGGAGCGGCGGGAGCGGCGGCGACCACCTGCCAGAGCACATCCCACAGCCGTGCGGCGGCGCGATCGGGGGCCTGCTGGACCCAGCCGGCGGCTTCCAACAAGGCGGCTTCGGTGCGGGCATAGCTGCGCCCGAGATCGACGAGTGCAGGTGCATCGATGGGCGGACCAGCGGTGACGGCGAAATGGGCGTAGACATGCGCTGATGGTCGCGCCAGCTCGTATTCCATCACCGCATCTGGTGGGGTCACTCCAGCGCAGCCGGGACGTATGTCCAAGCGTACGCCACCGATCACCGCGCTGGTCGCGTAGGGATACAGATGGACCTGCCAAAGACCGTGTAAGCGGTACGTCAGGCGCCCTGGGCCGTGCCTGCCGAGGGCGATCGCCCGTGGTCGGGGCGGGGTGGACATCGGCAATTTCCAAGATGCAAACATATCAAACCTGTACCACCAACAGGTTAAATGGGCAAGGGTATCGCCGATTATTTCCATATCGTTGCACGGATCGGAGACGATTATGACCAGTAGCGCTACCGCCCCTTCGGCTCATTCCTCGACCCTCTCTGCTCGTTCGGATTTCCCGGCCCTGCGCGAGGCATTTTCCCGCGATGGCTACCTGGTGTTGCGTGGTTTGCTCGGCGATGAGCACTTGGCACCGGTGCGCTCATCGATCGATGATTACGTCGGCGACATCCGCGCGGAATTGGAGCGCGAAGGCGAACTCGCGCTCGCGCCGGCGAGACCTTTTGCGCAGAACCTGATCCCGTTGGCCCAGCACATGGCGCGCTATGGACGCGGCTGGACTGAAGCCTTGGCGACGGTGGCGATTCACGATCTGCATCGCGCGCCGGAACTCCTCTCGGTGCTGAAAGCGTTGCTTGGCGAACAAGTCTGCGGCCACAAGCAGTTCAATCTTCGCCCCAAATTGCCGGGTCAGGAATTGACCACCGTACCCTGGCACCAGGACACCGCGTATTACGGAGCGCACACGGTGGCGGATACGATCATCACCACCTGGGTGCCGCTGGTCCCGGTGTCGGCGCACAATGGGTGCCTCCAGATCGTTCCAGGATCACACCTCGAAGGGGCGATCGATCATGATACCGAGATTGGCGAAGGAAAATTTTTGCAGCTGCGCGGGATGCCTGATCCAGCCAGGGTTTTGACCATGGAGATGGAGCCAGGCGATGTGCTGCTGATGCACAATCTGCTGTGGCATCGATCCCTGCCCAACGCATCTGATGGCATCCGCTGGTCGATCGATCTGCGCTTTTACGCGCCGTCGACGCCCAGTGCTGCCAGCCTGCTGTGGGGATTTCCGCAGCCATGGCTGCTGTGCGGGGGTCCGACGGTGTCAGCCAGCGAGTGGCGCGGTTGGTATCAGGGGCTGAACGCTTCGTAGAGCAACCGTGACGGCAACTCGAAACAGATTCCGTACACCACCGGATCCAGTTCGGTTTCCTCAACCACTGCATTTGCCGGCAGGGGACGACCAAAAGTCATCAGGACATCGATTGGTCCGTCACGGCCGGCCAGCACCTGCACCGGACGATCGCTGATGATCCGCTCTTCGACCATCAGTCGCCGCACCCGCACCACATCATAGTGGCTGTTGTAAGCGATCATCAGCCACGCCAGCAAGACGACCGCGCTGCCTGCCATGAGATTGCGCCAATGCCGCGCGCGCAGGCTGCCGGTGCCGAGATGATTGGCCCACGCCATGAGCCACCACACCAGCGTGGCGATGATCATGACGACGACGAGGTAAGGACTCATGAAGTGGATCCGTTGGCCACAAACCAGTGCGGCACAAACCGGCTGGCGTCGGTGGTGATCGGCGAGGAGTCCTCGCGAATGCCGATACCGACCGCGCGATCACCGACGATCCAACTGCCGATCACCGGGAAATTTCCCGAGAAATCGGGTAAGGGATGCCATTGCTGATAGACGCGCGGACCGCTGTACGGGCCGCCGTTGCGCCAGCGTTCGCGACCATTTTCGCAGATCGTTACGTTGGCTCCTTCGCGCCCGAGAAGCGGCTTCGCCACCCACGTATCGCCGAATGGCTCATGCGCTGCACGCAGCAGGCACGGGTGATCGGGAAAAAGTTCCCAGAGCAGCGGCAGCAGGGCCTTGGTCGACAGCAACCGCTTCCAGGCCGGCTCGACCGTCACCAGATCCGTGGTTGCCAGCAACTGCGTGGCGAAACTTTCCGCGAGCAGCCATTCCCACGGATAGAGCTTGAACCAGCGGAGCATCGGCGCGCCCGCAAGGTCGACGAACTGCCGACCATTCCAGCCGATGTCGGCCATGTCGATGGGCTGCGTGGTCATCCCCGCCGCGGTCGCGCAGTCGGCAATGTAGGCCGCGGTGCGCGCATCTTCTGCGTGATCGAGGACGGTGGCGATGTGCCATCGCTCGCCACCCCAGCCGCGAAAGCGCTCGACCAGCGCTTCATGGATGAGGTTGAATTGATCGGCCTGCGGATGCACATCCTGCAGCCAGTGCCACTGCACCACGGAGGCCTCGAGCAGACCAGTCGGCGTATCCGCATTGTATTCGAGGAGCTTGGGCGGCCCGCTGCCATCCCACGCCAGATCGAAGCGACCGTAGAGCGAGCGATCACGTTCGCGTTCCCAACTGCGGGTGATGAACGGCACGATTTCCGGAGCGATACCGAACGCCGTCCACCGCGCCTGCACAATGACCGACTCGACCGCCTTCAAGCAGAGTTGATGCAGATCTGTTGTGGCAGCTTCGAGGACATCGATCTGCAAAGCAGTAAAACAATAGCTGGCCGACTCGTCCCAATAGGTCTGACCATCGATGGTATGAAACGACAGTCCGACCTGCTCGACTCGCGTCTGCCAATCTCGGCGAGGTGTTTCCACGCAGCGCTGCATTACGAATGCGACGAAAAACGATGTCCGCTGGAACCGAACCCGCCGCGGGTCACTGCTGGCTCAACCGGGGTGTTGATCGCATGCCAGCCGCGACCGCTTGCCACCGAGTGCGACGAGGAGCTGGTGAACTCTTGCTCGCGCGCGATGCCATCGGGCGCCAGGGGCGGGCCGCGGTAGTGACCTTCGGGCCAGTGTGCCGGATTATAGCGGACGCCGAACCAGCCACCGCCATGGTATGTCGCGCGGCCGACTACGGCTGCGCTGCTGCTCGTGGCAGTGCCGCCATAGGCCTGATCCGCGCGTTCAACCTGCGGCGACGCTGGCTGCTGATCAGCGCAGGCGACCAGACCCGCCAACACGCCACCTAAGACAATCGCTCGACTGCGGCGCTGGCTCATTGCGGGACTCTCGCAGAACCACTTCAGGAGACAACCACACCATTAAGGGTGAGCGGTCCACCGCTAAACTGCAGCTGATTCGTCCATTCGAGAAATCGATGGGCTGGCGCTGGATGCCGTTTATCTCCAAGCATGCGTTTTTGTCAGTCGATCATTGCCGTTGGATTGTTGGTCAGCCTGGGCGCATGCGGTAAGCCACCAGCTGGCGCAGCAGCAGCGCCGGCCTTGACGGTCACCGTGGCGACGGTCGCGGACGGTTCGGTCGAGCGCTGGGCGTCGCTGGTTGGCACGCTTGAGGCCCGCGACGAGGCCGTCGCCTCGGTCGAAGGCGCGGGCGGTCGGATTC
>JANYGY010000145.1 GCA_025362255.1 Planctomycetales bacterium | reverse complement strand
GATTCGAGGATGTCGGAAACGACCCGGATGACGTAGGGGAAATCTTCGTGCTTGGGCAGGACTGACAGCAGCGCACGGCGGGCGAGGGCGCCGTGGCCGACCTCACGACGGCCAGGCGAGCCGCGCTTCTCGACTTCGCCGACGCTGAAGCCGGGGAAGTTGTAATGCAGCAGGAAACGCTCGTAAAATTTCGGCTTCAGGCCGTCCATCATCATCTCGTCTTCCGAGGTGCCGAGGGTCGCGACCAGCAGGCCCTGGGTTTCGCCACGGGTGAAGACCGCCGAACCATGGGCGCGGGGAATCACGTCGAGGTCGATGACGATCGGGCGCACCGTGGTGGTGTCGCGGCCGTCGACGCGCTTGCCTTCGAGGATCAGTTCACGGAAGACCACGTCCTTGGCCTCGCCGAACGCGGCCTTGAGTTCAAGAGTGGCTTTCTCTTTTTCAGGGGCGTCCGCAATGGTCGCGGTGTGCTTGGCGATAATCGCGTCGCGAATGGCTTTGACGTTCGCCGAACGCTTGGCCTTGTTGGCGGTCAGCAGGCCGGTTTTGATCTCGGCAGTGTGGCCGGCGAGGATGGTCTTGATCAGCGGGCTGACCGGGATCTCGGCGAGTTCCATCTTGGCCTTGCCGACCTTGGCGCGCAGATCGCAAATCGCGGCGCAGATCTTCTTCACTTGTTCGTGGGCCAGGACCAGGGCTTTGACCAGCACTGCTTCGCTGACTTCCTGGGCGCCGCACTCGACCATCGTGATCGCGTCGGCGGTGCCGGCGACGATCAGGTCAAGGACGCTGATCTTCCGCTCTGAGGCATAGGGATTGATGATGAACTTGTCGTCGATCATGCCGATGCGGACGGCGCCGATCGGTCCACCGAATGGGATCGAGCTGATGTGGATGGCGGCGCTGACGCCGTTCATGCTCATCACGTCGGATTCATTTTCCTGGTCAAAGGAAATGACCACCGACTGGCACGAGGTGTCGCGCTTGTAGGCGGCGGGGAACAGCGGACGCAGCGGGCGATCGGTCAGGCGCGAGATGAGGGTCTCGTGTTCTGACGGACGCGCTTCGCGCTTGAAGAAATTGCCGGGAATGCGGCCCGCAGCGTAATGCTTCTCCTTGTAGTCGACGGTCAGCGGAAAGAAGTCGAGGCCAGGGCGCGGGTCGCCGTCGCACACCGTGGACAGCACCATGGTGTCGCCCGAGCGGATGATCACCGAGCCGTTGGCCTGCTTGGCGAGGTAGCCGGTTTCGATGGTGAGTTTACGGCCGCCGAGGTCGATTTCGACCGCGGTCTTTTTCATGTTCAAGGCGACGAGAGAAGCGTTGCGATCCATGGGATGTTTTCCTGATGAGGACGAGATGGAGGGTGAAAGTTCCGGCACCCGGGGCCTGTCCGCAGCATGGTCGAATCCGCAGTGGTGCAGGTTCGGCGATGGTGGGGAGAGGCGGTCGCGGGGTCGGTCGAGGCGACGAGTGACGCAGACGAATGAAGCAGCCTGAAAGCGAACCGGGCCAGCGCATCGCGCTGGCCCGGTGACGGCAATCAGATTCAGAGCTTCTGGCGGATGCCGAGCTGCTCGGTCAGTTTGCGGTACAGCTCAACGTTGGTCTTGTTGAGGTACTTCAGCAGCTTGGCGCGCTGCGATACCATCAGCAGCAGGCCGCGACGGCTGTGGAAGTCCTTTTGATGGCCCTTGAGGTGGCCAGTCAATTCGTTGATGCGCTCTGACAGCAGAGCGATCTGCACTGGGGTCGAACCGGTATTGGCTTCGGCGCCGCCGAACTGCTTGATGAGTTCGGACTTGCGGTCTTTGGGAGTCGGCATGCTACGCGTCCTTGTGCCAGGGTTGACACGAGTGTTGTGATGAGACCCAGGGGGCGTTCGCGCGATCGCTCCCCCGCGTCTGGAGGGCGGAAAGATAGGACAGAGCAGGGGGATGCAAGAAATGAAGAACCGTTGCCCGTGATTTTCGATGAACACGTGGCATTCAGGACTGGGCATTCATTCTGCGGCACTGCCATGACCCCCGTTTCACTTACCAATCTCCACAAAACCTACGATGGCACGACGCCAGTGCTTGACGGCATCTCGCTGGAGATCGCCGCCGGCGAACTGTTTTTCCTGCTCGGCGGCAGTGGCTGCGGAAAAACGACCTTGTTGCGGCTGGTGGCAGGTTTCCTCGCGCCGGATGCGGGGGGCATCAGTTTTGGCGGAGTCGACATCACCAAACAGCCGACCGAACGGCGCGACATCGGCATGGTCTTTCAAAATTACGCGCTGTGGCCGCATCTGTCGGTCGCCGAAAATGTGTCATTCGGCCTCGAAGTGCGTCGCGTGCCCAGCAGCGAGCGGGCCCAGCGTTTGGAGGAAGCCCTCGCCCTGGTCGAGTTGAGTGGCTATGGCGAACGCCGCATCGGCGAGCTGTCGGGCGGTCAACAACAGCGCGTGGCTTTGGCGCGGGCGATCATCGTCCGACCCAAAGTGCTGCTCCTCGACGAGCCGCTGTCGAACCTCGACGCCCGCCTGCGCGCGACCATGCGCCAGGAGATCAGACGCGTGTGCAAGGCCGCCGGCGTCACTGCGATCTATGTCACCCATGATCAGGCCGAGGCCCTGTCGACCGCCGACCGGATCGCCTTGATGGTCGCGGGACGGATCGAGCAGGTCGGTACGCCGCGTGAATTGTATGACCGGCCGCGGACCGAAGCCGTGGCGCGGTTCCTCGGCGATGCGAATGTTCTGTCAGTCAGCGACGCCGCCCGACTGACCCCAGGGGCCGGTGAACTGTCGTTAGGACGGTCGTGCCTGCGGCCAGAGCGCATCCGATTTGCTGCTGCTGCCACCGTTGGAAGCATCGCCGCGCGCATCGTCAGCGGCAGCTATCAAGGTGATCGCGCGGTGTGGACCGTCGCCGTCGGGGATCTCCATTTGACGGTGGTTGAATCCGCACCCCCGGTGCGCAATCCCGGCGAAGCGGTTTTTCTGACGATCGATCCGGCTGACCTGGTGCCGCTGACATGATCGGAAAATTGGCCGTCCTTGGCGTGATCGTGACGCTGGTCGCCGCTCCTGTGCTGTTGCGTGAGCCGCGGCAGATGCGCGAGCCGCTGGAGGTGCGCGAGCCGCGGCAGACATTGCCCGCAGCATCCCCAAATTCTGCCGCATCCCCCGCACTTTCGACCTCGCTCCAACGCTTGGTGATCCTGACTCCGCATGGCGCAGACATCCGCCGCGAATTCACCCTCGCCTTCTGCGCCTATGAGCATCACGAGCACGGACGTGAGGTCGAGATCGACTGGCGTACGCCGGGCGGCACCAGCGAGATTTCGCGGTTCATGGATGACCGCTTCCGCGCCGCATTCAGCGAGCGGTTTCCCGAACATCGCGGTGGGCTTGCAGGTTTTAATCAAGGCAATCTCGATGAGCACTCACCTGCGGCAGAGCGTGCCGCGCGCGCGGCATTCCTGGCGAGCGATGTCGGCATCGGTGCGGATCTGCTTTTTGGCGGAGGCGAATTCGCATTTCGCACCCACGCCGACAAGGGCTATCTGATCGACACCGGGTTGCAGGCTCAGGAGCCGTCGTGGTTTGGCGGCGCCACGCCGATCATTGCCCAAAACGTCAGTGGCGAAACCGTCTATGATAAGAGCGGGCGCTATTATGGCGCCTGCTTCGGAGTGTTCGGCATCGCCTATTCGCCCGATCGACTGGCGGAGCTTGGCCTCGCTCCGCCGACGGGCTGGAGCGACATCGCCGGGCCTGCGTATCGCGGCCAGCTTACCCTGACGGATCCGACGAAATCCGGCGCGGCGGCGACCACCTTCGAACGGATCCTGCAACAACGCATGGCGGCCCAGCCGATGGCACTTGCTGCCGGCTGGGCCGACGGTGTCAGCGTGATCAAACGACTGGTCGCCAACAGCCGGTGGATCACCGACAGCGCCTCAAAACCGACGCGCGACGCGGTGCGCGGCGATTGCGCGGCCGGCATGGCGATCGATTTCCAGGCAAAAATAGAAAGCGAATTCGCCCTGCACGGCACGCAGGCTCCGGCGCGTTTGGTGTTTGTCGTGCCCGTCGGCGGCACGTCGGTGTCGGCCGATCCGCTGGCGGTTCTACGCGGCGCACCAGAGGCGCAGATCGCCGCTGATTTCCTGCATTTCGTGCTGTCCACTGAGGGCCAGAAATTATGGAGCCAACGCCTCGGCACTCCGGGCGGGCCGCAGCAGGTGGCGTTGCGCCGATTCCCGGTGCGGCGCGATTTGGTCGGCCCCGAGCAACGCGCATGGCGCAGCGATCCCGATGAGGATCCCTTCGCCATTGCCCAGGGATTTACGTACCATCGTGAATGGACCGGCCGTTATTTCACCTTGATCAATACCCTGGTGAAGCTCACCGCCTTGGATTCTCGCCACGAACTGACCCTTGCATGGGATGCGATCTGCGCCGCGGGTGGCCCCGCCCAGGTCCCCGAAGCGTGGGCTGAATTTTGTTGGTTGCCGGTGGCCTATGACGAGGCCGCGAGCGCGCAGGCGGAACTCGATACCTTGAAGAAAAAAGACCCGGTGGGTCTCATCCGCCGGCAACGCGAATGGCTTGAAGAGGCCACATTGCATTATCGTCTGGCGGCGGCTCTCGCGCAGTCGGCTTCCGCTCGGGCGGAAAAAGAGAACCAATGAAACGCGGATTTTTTTCGTGGTTGGGCTATGCCCTCGTCGCTTCTTTTCTGGGGATATTCGTCGCCGTGCCCGTTGGGCTGGTCTTGGCCGGGGGCATGTCGCCGGCGTATCTCAGCGAGGTGGTGCTGCATCCGCTGTATCGCCAAGGGCTGATCAATGCCTTTACCGTGGCGACCATCGTCACGATCGGCTGCTTTGCCCTGACCCTGCCGCTGGCGTGGCTGGCATGGCGGTTTCGCTTTCGCGCCAAAGGCTTGGCCGAGGCCCTGCTGCTGTCGCCGCTCATCCTGCCGCCGTTCGTCGGCGCCCTCGGCATCTTTCAGATCTTCGGTCACTACGGGATCATTAACACCGTGGGCACGACGTGCGGATGGTGGCAGCAAGGACCCGATTGGCTGGGGGATCACCGCCTGGCGCTGGTCTGCGTTAGCGAAATCCTTGGGCTTTATCCGATTCTCTACCTGACGCTCGCTGCCAGTTTCTCTCGGCTTGACCCGGCCTTGATCGAAGCCGCCCGGATGGCCGGCGCTGACCGCCTGACCGTCCTGCGACGGATCATCCTGCCGTTGCTCAAACCCGGATTGTTCGCCGGCGGTGCATTGGTTTTCGTGTGGAGCTTCACCGAACTCGGCACCCCGCTGATGCTCGGATTCGACCGCATCACCGCGGTCCAGATCTACAACGGCTTGGCGGACATTCAAAGCAACCGCCTGCCGCTCGCGCTGGTGGTGGTGATGCTGACGGTGGTCGCAGTGCTGTACGCAGGCGGGCGATTGTTTGCCGGGCGCAGCCACGAGGCGTTGGTGACCAAAGGAGGCAGCGGCGACGGGTCGCAGCATCTGCGCGGATGGCTCGCGCTTTTGGCCTGGACTCCGTTTGCCCTCGTCGCCATGGCCGCCGCCGCACCGCATCTGGTCGTGGTCACCTTGTCCGTCGCTCACGATTGGTATCGCTCGCTGCTGCCGTCGGGCGTGACCTTGGATCATTATCGCCAAGCCCTGGCTGATCCGCAGGTGGTGCCGTCGATCATCAATAGCCTCGGCTACAGCGCGGCAGCGACCTGCTTAGCGGTGGCCGTAGGCCTAGCGATCGCCTGGATCACCGTGCGCTGGAAACCACGCGGCGCGACGGTGCTTGATGCGTTGGCGATGGTGCCGCTGGCGGTGCCAGGATTGATCATGGCATTCGGTTTTCTCGGACTGGCGCTGGTAGTCACCATCGCCTATCCCCAGCTCAAGCCGTACCTCGATCCGCAGCGAAATCCGGCCCCGCTGCTGATCATCGCCTATGCCGTGCGCCGTCTGCCACATGTTGTCCGCGCGGTCAACGCCGGGCTGATCCAGGCCCCGGTCGTCTTGGAAGAAGCCGCCGCCGCCTGCGGAGCCGGCCCATTCACCCGTTTATGGCGCATTACCATGCCATTGATCGCCGGCTCGCTAGCCGCCGGCGCCCTGCTGACCTTCAGCTTCAGCATGCTCGAAGTCAGCGACTCGCTGATCCTCGCCCAGCAACGCGATTTCTGGCCGATCACCAAAGTCATCTACGAACTCGCTGTTCAGCTCGGCAACGGCCCGGCGTTGGCCTGCGCCTTTGGCGCCTGGGCCATGCTCTTCCTGGCTTCGTGCCTCGCCGCGGCAGCGGTTTTCCTCGGCAAGGGGCCGACGGCGTTGTTCAGATCGTAAGGCAATTAAAATGAAAAAAATCGTAACATTGAAGAAATGACACAGAGCATCATGCGCCAAGGAATACAACCCGATTACTTTTAATAAAATGGGAACAAGGCTACGAAAATAGTGAATGTCACGTATGAAAAGCAATACTTTACCTCTTTTCCCTTTTGGTTTTTAACGATATTATTCGAAAAAATTTCCGAAACACATTTTCATTGTCGCAATAATTTCCAAAAACTAAGTCTTGAAAGTGACGCATGAAAAATATTTTTAAGTATACGATCCTTGGTACATCAATTGCACAGACGGTAACGCTGGGCCAGGCTTTTTATTTTATGCGAATGGATGACTCAAGTATAAAAGAGATAGTTCGACAAGGTAAGGAAGATGTAATAATATCGCAAATGTCATTGATGTCTGAAGTCTTCCTTTGTGCTTTTATGATGCAAATAATGCTATCATTCATAATTGCACGATATTTTTTTTCGCGAGCTCCCGAATTAAGGGCAATAAGCAAAATCAAAACACCACCTTGATTCGGCAAAGCCGAATCAAGGTGGTGTGTCCCAATGCTGTTGCCGAAGCTAATCCGCAAGCAGCGTCCGTTGCCGAAGCCCTACCCGCCAAACGCCACCCCGAGCGGCTGACACGGTTGGTCAAACCGAAACCGTTCGACGCGGCGGCGTATGCCAATGACAAGATGCCCTATCTAAAAATGTTTATCGGGACGGAAAGGATGTTTAGCGTTGGCACAAAGATTTCAGGACTATTCGTCCTAGGGTTACTTGGACACCTGAACCCATCTTTAAGAATGAAAGGGTTGAGGGATTCAAGTTTTCGATTGCATTTACAGACGACGGATTGAATTGGCTGTCAACAATGCTTAATAATCTAAGACATACGGACCCAAACCCTAACATCCCCGTCCCGGTAAATATCAATTGGAAAAAGAAAGGCGGGTGTTGGATGTTATGTGTCCGTAATAAAGTGGTAATTACGGCATTTTCCTGGCTGCTATCTACCTTGTTTTTAATCGTCAACGCGGAAGAGGTGACAGGTAATGCCGATGCGATGATCGTGAATGCTGCGTTATACAAATGTCTGCTCATCACGGTTTCTGAAGATCATTACGCCTCAGTGAGATACAACCTAAAGACAGGTAAATCTTGGCGATTAGATGAGGGTGTATGGGTAGAAGTTACGGAGGACGGTATTCCACCGGCTTCAAATTACGAGGTTGTTATTACCCCTTTGCCGAACGACTTTGCTGCGATTCGCTATGACAAAGCCTCAGGAATAGCTTGGAAGATGGTAAAGGGAAAATGGGTTTCATGCAAGGAGGTCAAAGGCGACACTTTACTTGATTCGGCAAAGCCCAATCAAGGTGGTCTGTCCGAATCGGTAAATAAGTCCATTAAGTGACAGTTCTGGTTTAGAGTAAAGCGGTCTCAAGCCCCCAAACAGCTGCTCGGGGCTTATTCATCGTAAGTTGAGCGTTCAGCCGCCAGAGCTAACGCGCGACGATATCTTCATAGACGTCATCAAGGCAACAGGCCACCTTGATTGTCATCAAAGGGGACACACCCAATGCTGTTCGGCTAAGCGGACCTCTTTTTGGTGTTACACGTGGTTCGCTTCCACTTCGAATTCGGTGATTTGGCAATTCGCGGAAATGATCTGCCAGGGCGCTTCTTTTGTCGAAATTTCCATAATTCGTTCATGCAATTGGCATATTCCTTATCATAGGCGACAGGACCTTGAG